>JASHXW010000432.1 GCA_030043395.1 Streptosporangiaceae bacterium | reverse complement strand
CTGGCCCGCGGCAGGTCAGGCCCGCCGCGGGCCAGCTTCTGCCCTTAGCTGGCTGGCTTCAGGTGCAGCATCACCTGTCCCCAGTCCGGGTAGTTGTACGGCGCGGGCTGCGCGTACGGGTTGGACGGCGTCGGCCACCCCGTGTCAGTGGCGGTGTCGTACTGGAACCAGTCGACCGCCTCGGTCACCGGGATGACCGGGACGTCCTGCAGCATGACGGCCTGCAGCTTGTCGATGATCGCGTGCTGCGTCGCCGGGTCTGTCGAGCTTGCGTACTCGTTGATCAGGGCGTCGGTGGCCGGGTTGCTGTAGCGCTCGAAGTTCGATCCGGCTGGCGTGCCGATCGGCGCGGAGTTGGCCGAGTACAGCAGCTGGCGCAACTCGAAGTACGGGCTCGGGCCGCCAGTCTCTGAGCCGTAGCCGAGCTCGAACTGACCGGCGTACAGCTTGTCCTCGTAGGTGGTCTGGGACAGGTCTTCCGGCGTCACGGAGATGCCGACGGCCTTGAGGTCAGCCACGATGACGTTGACGGCGTTGACCCAGTCAGAGAAGCCGCCGTTGTTGACGATCGTGAAGGACAGCGCTTTCCCGTTCTTGGCGAAGATTCCGCTGGAGTTCTTCTTGAACCCGGCGGCCTCGAGGATCGAGATCGCCTTCTTCGGGTTGTAGGCGTAGTTGTTGCCGTACTTGTCGGCCTGCGAGGTGTCCAGCCAGCTCGTGAACGTCGGCGTGACGATGTCGGACTGGTTGGAGGCTGGCTCGTAGCCGAACTCGCCGAGCTGGCTCGCCTTCGGCCGGTCGATCGCGTATGCCATCGCCTGGCGGACCGCCACGTTGGACAGCAGCGGGTTCTTCAGGTTGATGAACACGTCGACGTTCGCCACCGGCGGGAACCACCACTTGATGCTGGGCTGCGACGACAGGAAGGTCTTGATGTCGGGGATGAACTGGCCGCCCCACTGCGCCTTGCCGCTGGCCAGCCAGGTGTTGGCGGTGTCGTTGGTCAGGAACGCCGGGTAGTCGACGGTCTCGACCTTCGGCTCGCCCTTCACCCAGTAGTGCGGGTTGGCCTTGTAGGTGATGTTCTGAGGCGAGCAGTCGCTCGCGCCAGACATGTACGGTCCGGTGCCGACTGGGTTCGTGTCCGGGTACTTGCCCGGGTCGGAGACCTTCGACCAGACCTTCTGGTCCACGATGCCGATCTGGTCGGCGATGTAGTAGAAGTACGTCGGCGCGGGCGCCTTGAAGGTCATCACGACCTGGTCAGATCCCTGCTGCTTGACGCTCGACAGGACCGACCACACCGCGTTGATGTCCAGGACCCTGACGCCGTGAACGAGGGTGTTCTTCAGCAGGTTGAACGTGTAGACCACGTCGGCCGGGGTCAGCGGGTCACCGTTGGTGAACTTCACGCCCTTGCGGATGGTGAAGGTCAGCGTCTTGTTCCCGTTGCTGTATGCCCACTTCGTGGCGAGCCAGGGGGTGGTCTTGTCGTTGTTCAGCGAGTCCACGAACACCAGGGGCTCGTAGATCATGCCGAGTGAGAACCCGACGTCGGAGAGGTTGAACGGGCTGAAATCGCAGGTCCAGTTGCCGCCGCTCTCGTTGTCGATGGTCAGGGTGCCGCTAGCGGTGCTGGATGTCTTTCCCCCGCTGGTACCTGAATTGCTGGAGCAGGCCGCCGCCAGCAGGCAAACTGCGATGACGACCCCGAACTTGTAAAGGCGTCTCATGCTTGGGCCCTTCGTGAATGTGCTGCGCGTAGCGATGGGAGAGCCGTCACGGCCCGCACGCCAGAACCGGACGGCGCCAGCGGGGCGATTGCCGCGCTGACCGGAGCCGACGCCGTTGTCGGCGATTGTGCCAGGTACAGTCATCTATGTCACGAATCTTCGGGATCCTGGGAAGATCCTGGGGGTTAGCCCTTTCGTTTCCGTAACTTTGCTGCGCGACCCTATCGGTGAGATTGTTAGGACAGTATCCTAACTATCCGTGAGGTAACAGAGGTCGTGGCCGAACCGTAATCTGGCGCTCGAACCTCGACTAGCGGGATGCGCCAACAGGCAGCTGCTCCCGCTGACGTGGCGTTCAGCAGGAGGCACTTGCGTGGAGATGATCTCGTTCGGGCTCGTCTTCCTCGAGCTTGTCTTCGGGCGCCTTGACCGGCCCCCGATGGCAGGCGAGGAGGTCTTCTCCGATGAGTTCGCCATCTCCTGCGGCGGGGCCGTGACTAGTGCCACGCTCGCTGCGGCGGCCGGGGTCAGGGCCGGGCTGTGCACCATGCTCGGGGACGACGTCGGCTCGCAGGTCGTCGCTGAGCACTGCGCTGGCGCGGGAGTCGACCTCTCGCCGTCGGCGCGGGTCGCCGGGCCGACCGCTGGCATCACGGTCGTGCTCAACTTCGGCGGTGACCGCGGCTTCGTCACTCACCTTCCGTCCGCGGCCGTGCGTGAGCAGGCCGAGGTCGACCGGTGGCGGGAGGTCCTGCGGGAGCAACGGCCCGCCTGGTGCTACCTGCACGCCGGACGGCGGGTCCCCGCCTTCCTGCGGGAAGCGCGGGAACTTGGCTGCAAGATCATGCTGGATACCTCACTCGGCGACGCGCGCGAGCAGGTCACCGTCATCGAGTGCGCGAAGCTGGCCGACGTGTTCGTGCCCAACGCAGATGAGCTGCTCAGGCTGACCGGCGAGGACGATCTGGACGCTGCCATCGCCGTCGCCCGCGGCTGGGGCACCGAGCTCGTGGTGACCAGGGGCGCGAAGGGCGCGATCGTGGCCGGCCCGGCGGAGCCGGCCACCCAGATTTCCGAAGGGGTCGGCGAGGTTGCGGTCCGGGACCTGACCGGTGCGGGCGACAGCTTCGCCGGGGCGATGGTCGCAGCGATGATCAGCGGCGCATCGGTCCGCGAAGCCGCCGTCGCTGCCAACGCCGCCGGGTCTCAGGCGGTAGGCCGGCTCGGTGCGATCGGCGCGGTAGCTGGCGCTGGTGGCGCGGCAGGCTGGCCGCTGCGCAGCATGGTCGCCGCGGACACGGCGATGGCGCTCGCCGCCGCAGGGCAAGCCGCGGCGGCAGCTGGGACGGCAGCCGTCGTGCTGCCGCTCCAGGAGTCCGAGCAGGCAGGAAACCTCTAGTGAGCGAGCAGGCAGGGAGGCTTGTTGTGAGGGGGCAGGGGCGATGAAGCTGTCGATCCTTGGTGGCGGCGGCGTGCGGATGCCCGCGTTCGTCCGGGCCGTGCTGGCTGGCCGGCCAGGCGCGTTCGACGAGATCTGCCTGTTCGAGCCCGACGAGACCAGGCGGGCCACGACGTGCAGGCTCGCGGTGGAGCTGGCTCAGGCACTCGGCCAGCCCGGCGTCGTGACCGTGACCGCCGACGCGGCGCAGGCCTTCACCGGAACCGACTACGTGTTCTCGGCGATCCGGGTCGGTGGCGACCGGGCCAGGGTGATCGACGAGCAGGTCGCCCTCAAGCGCGGCATCGTCGGCCAGGAGACGACTGGCCCGGGTGGCTGCGCGATGGCACTGCGGACGATCCCGGTCGTGCTCGAGTACTGCGACCTGCTCAGCCGGTGCTCGCCGGAAGCTGTCCTGATCAACTTCACCAACCCGGCTGGCCTCATCACGCAGGCGATCAGCGCTCAGGGGAAGGTCTTCGCCGTCGGCGTGTGCGACACCCCGTCGGGCACGATTGCCGACCTCGCTAGGTTCGCCGGCGTCGACGGCGAACCTAGCCGCTTCCGAGCCACTTACGGCGGCCTGAACCACCTCGGGTGGGTGAGTTCGTTCCAAGTCGACGGCGAGGAGCAGATGCCACAGCTGCTTGCCAAGTTCGAGGACCTGCAAGCGCAGGCCACGCACTTCGCGCCGTTCGATCCCGAGCTCGTCCGGCGGGTCGGCGCGCTCCCCAGCGAGTACGTGTACTACTACTACGACCCGCGCAGGTACCTCGACGGCATCGCGCGGGCTGGCTCGAGCCGTGGCCAGGACATCCAGGCGCTCAATGCCGAGATGCTGGCCGCGATCGGCAAGGCGTTCGCCGACGGCGACGTGAACGACGCCTGGGCCGCCTACGCCGACGTGCTCGGGGTGCGGCGTGACACCTACATGCAAGCCGATACCCGTGGCGACAACGGCCAGGCGCAGGCAAGGGCGAAGCGTGCCGCGGCCGGGCCGGTGCCGGTGGCCACCACCGAGATCGGCGGATACGAGGGCCTGGCGATGCGGGTGATCGACGGGCTGGCGGGCAGGGGCGGCAGCGAGGTGATCGTGAACGCGCGCAACGGCAGCGCCCTGGACTTCCTCGATCCCGACGACATCGTCGAGGCCCGGTCCACGGTGGACTCCGACGGGCTGTCCGGCCGCGCCGCGGCAGAGCTGCCGAACTCGGCCAAGGCGCTGGTCATGGCGGTGAAGGAATATGAGCGCGGCATCGTCGAGGCCGCGCTGTCAGGAGACGCGAGCCTGGCGGCGGTGGCGCTCTCCGGGCACCCGCTAGTGCCGGGCATCAGCGCCGCGCGGGCGCTCATCGAGGAGTACGCGGAGCTGCACGGCCAGTACCTGGACTACCTGCGCTAGCCGGGCACACGATGACTGAAAGCCTCCAGGACGTCGGCGGGCCGGCCAGGCCGCAGCTGATCAGGGCGATGAACGAGCAGCTCCTGCTCAATCAGATCCGCCAGCTCGGCGTGTGCTCGCGCGCGGACCTGGCCAGGTTGTCCGGGCTGTCCAAGCCGACGGTCTCGCTCGCGCTCGCCAACGTCGAGCGGTCTGGCCTGGTGCGGACGGCGGGGCAGCGCACCGGGGTGCCAGGCCGCTCGGCCGTGCTGTACGAGATCCGCCCGGACGCTGGTTTCGTGCTCGGCCTGGACATCGGGCACGAGTACCTGCGCGGCGCGGTGGCCGACCTCACCGGGGAGGTGCGGGCCAAGGCCGAGGCGCGGTGCCCGGATGCCAGCGTCAGCAAGCGAGTCAGCGAGCTGATCAGGCTCGCCGACGGCATCTGTGCAGCAGCGGGGGTGGCCAGGGCAGACGTGACCCAGACGGTGCTCGGCAGTCCCGGGGTCTACAACCCCAAGCGCGACGCGATCACCCTGACCGGCGGCCTGGCGGGCTGGGATCGCCCAGCGGTCCTGGCCGGGCTGCGCCGCGCATTCGGCGACAGCCTGGTCGTCGAGAACGACATCGATGCCGCGGCCCTGGCCGAGCGGGAGCATGGGCACGGCAGGCAGTTCTCCAGCTTCGTCTTCGTCTCGATCGGATCAGGGATCGGGATGGGCCTCATACTCGGCGGTCAGCTGCACCGCGGCGCGCACGGCGTGGCCGGCGAGATCGCCTACCTGCCGATCACCGACGGGCCAGGGGTGGCCGGCGGGACGGGCGGCGCGGGGGCCGACGAGGTACGCCGCCGTGGCGCGCTGGAAGCGGCGAGCTCCGCGGATGCGGTCGTCCGGGCGGCGCGACATGCCGGCCTGCGTACGCAGTCAGCCCGGCAAGTGTTCGCCGCTGCTGCCGCTGGCGATGCCAGGGCGGTTGCCGTCGTTGCATCGCAGGCCCGCCTGGTCGCCAAGGCGATCTGCGCGATCGTCACGGTCGTGGATCCCGGGCTGGTGGTGCTCGGCGGCGGGATCGGCCAGGCGCCGGGATTCGCCGCCGCGGTGAGCAACGAGCTCGCGGCGATGGCGCCAGTCCTGCCCGAGATCATGGTCAGCGCCCTGGGCACCGGCGCGGTCGTCGACGGCTGCCTTGCCTCAGGCGCGGACCTCGCCTGGCGGCGGCTGACCGCCCAGCTCGCGCCGGTTCAGCCCGACGAGCCTGCCGCCCGGCCCGACGGCGAGGCGGCCGGAGCGTTGAAGTAGCTGGTGGACTCGCGCTGCCACAGGAAGTACGTGGCACCCAGGCCAGCCAGCCAGATCAGCGAGGTCGTGATGATGTCGGCTGCCGAGGCGGCGCGCGGCAGGGTGTAGGCCTGATAGGCGGTGTAGATCCCGAAGAACACGGCCGCGGTGAACCGTGCCCACCTCAGGCCGGAGCGGTTAGCCCGCGCGGTGAAGACCCACAGGCCGATCTCGATCAGCCCCGAGAAGATCAGGGCGACGATCAGGGCCTCCTTGGTCGCGTGAATCCTGGCCGCCGAGGCGTGCGGGTGGCTGGCCCTGATCGTGTTGCCGAACACCACGTCCAGCGCGTCGAACAAGATGGCAACGAAGGTGAGCGCCGCGCCGGCGTACATCAAGCGAACGGCCATCATGACGGACTTCGGGGGCTGGAGCACCGCTGGCGTGACCCGGCTGCCCTTGGCGGGCTGCGCGGAGCGGCTCGCCTGACTGGTCCTGGCCGGCTGCCCGGTCTTGCCCGGCTGGCTGGTCTTTCGCGGCTGACCTGTCTTGGCTGGCTGCCCGCTCTTTGCCGGCTGGCCGGTCCTGCCTGCCTGGCCGGTCTTGGCTGCCTGCCCGGTCTTGGCTGCCTGGCCGGTCTTGGCCGCCTGCCCGGTCTTGGCTGCCTGGCCGGTCTTGCCTGACTGGCTCGTATTGCTCGCCTGACCGGTCTTGCCAGTTCGCTCGGCCGGAACCTCCGGCTGGTTCATCGGCTGCTCCTTGGTGGTCACCAGCGGAGCCTACCCGGTTCCGCCGCTACGTCCGGGCTCGTACTGGTACAACCAGACCGACTCGAGCGTCGGGCACTGGACCCCTTTGGGCAAGTGCACCTGGCAGGCTTCCTTGACGTGGCGGAAACCGACGGCAGTCAGGTACTTGTTGACGTGGCCCCAGCGCAGGATCGGGTGGAAGAGCGTCCACATGTTCCGCCACATGATCACGTAGCCAACGCCGAGCGTCCGCAGGTCCTGCCGGGACAGCCGGAGCTGGCGGGCCGTGATCCGCTGGCTCTTCTCCGCGGCGTACAAGTTGCGGTAGAACGCGTGCTTGGCAATAGCGGCGATCGCTGAGCGCGAGACCCACGCCGTGTAGGAGATGGCCCGCGGCTGCTGGTCCTGCGTGGCGACAAGCAGCGCCTGCGGTGAGATCTCCGCGCCCGTGACGTCCAGGCCGCCCCGCAGCCCGTACGGGACGTCGACCACGATCGAGTTCGAGTGGGCCTGCGCAAGGATGCGCTCGAGCTTGGGGAACGTGGTCGCCATCGTGCCGTGATAGCCGGCCGACGCCGGGGACGCCCCTGACCATCCGGCTTCCAGCGCGCCGAGCGCGACCACGACGGCGATCAGCGGGATCGTGGCCTTCCGTCGGCTCAGCCACTGCACTGCGAGGCCGGCCAGCATGGCCGCGCCGATCAGGCCGACGATCGCGAACCGATCAGCCTCGCGCAGTCCCGCGAGCAGGCTGATCCGGGTGAGCCACGTGTAGGGCATCAAGTTCGAGGCCAGCACCGGTTTCCAGATGCCGCCAGGTGGACCGCCCTTATAGCTGACCTTCGCCGCGGCCAGGTGCGTCAGCAGCGGAAGGTACTGGTGGCAGGTCCTGCCGTAGACGCGGCCCGGCAGGTCGTTGATGCCCTGGCTGATCTGGCAGTTCGTGCCGATGGTCAGGCTGGTCCCGAGCGCGAACACCGCGCTGACGAGCCACAGTGCCAGGAACGCCCACGTGGACCGCTTGCGCCAGCCGGCCAGCAGCCCGAGCAGCGCCAGGCCGCTCAGCACCACCCCGAAGGTCGGCAGTCCCTCGAGCACCTGCTCTGCGTTGTAGTAGCTGTACGCCGATGTCAGGCCGCCCAGGCCGAAGTTGCCCAGCCGGGGTGACGGGGCGAACAGCGTCGGCAGCGAAACGCTGAACTGGGCATAGTTCGCGGCGAGCTGCCCGGGCGACGGATTGGCTCCGCCGGCGCCGATCTGCTGGATCATCGCGATCAGCTCAGGGCTCGCCACCACGAGCCCGACGAAGGCGGCGATCACGAGCGGCTTGATCGCGCGCACGAGCAGCGCCCGGTCCCTGACCAGCGCCCAGGCCAGCCAGGGGAGCAGGATCACCAGCGCGAGGATGACGGCGATCGCGGTGCTCTCCTGGTTGATCAGCAGCGACGCGCCAAGCGCCAGGCCGAGCCCGATGGCGGGTGCCAGGCGCGGGTTTCGCCGGAATCGGACGGCGGCCTCGATGGTCAGCGGCAGGAAGATCGTGCCGATGGCGATGTTGACGTGGTACCAGTTCTGCCACAGCAGCATCGAGGACAAGCCGAAGAACGCTCCGGCGACGATCGCGCCGGGCTGGTTGAGCCACAGCCGCGCAGTGCGGTACATGGCGTAACAAAGCAGCCCCGGGGTGATGATCGTCAGCAGCGTGAACGACGCGGACGGCCCGTACAAGACAGTCACCGGTGCCATCAGCCAGCCCGCCAGCGGCATCAGCGTGCTGAACGCCAGGTGGATGCCGACCGGTGCCGCCATGTACCTGGTGAAGAACGGGTTGCCCGGGTGGACGAGCTGATGCGCCACCCACCACAGGTTCCACACGAAGGCCGATACGTCCGAGGTGGCCGGGAGCTTGCCGTCGGCCAGGTACGTGAAGCGCGGCCAGGTCGCGGCGATCCCGGCGCCCTCGTAGACCACAAGCAGTGCCAGGTGGCCGACCCAGTTCCGCGAGATCGCCCTGCGGAACGCCGCCCTGCGACCGCCCGCTGGCCCGGGCTTCGCGCCCGCGGCCGGCTCTGACTCGGCGGCTTGCGCTGACCGCGCCTCGTCCGCTGACGGCGCGGTCATGGTGGCAGCCGGCTCAGCCGCATCCTCAGACGTCGACTGGCCCCCGTCGCCAGGAATCATCAACCCACCTTGCCTACGTTCGTCCTGGCCGAACCTTGCCTACCTTGCATCGGGCTTGTTAATCGAAACTTGTCCTCAGTTCGGCCAGACCGACTCCCCGCCGACGGCAGCCTCTTATGGAGCGCCGGGCCCGGCGGTGCGGCCATCGCAGGCCGTGGGTGGCCACCAGCACCAGCTAGAGTCCTTGAGGTGGCACTCAGGGAAACAAGCCTACGCCCGCTGTCTCCGCCCATGATTCGGTGGGAGATTTTCGCGGTTCTCGCGGTGTCGCTTGGCGCCAGCGCGCTTAACGCGTTCCTTGACCTGATCTTCGATCTGCTCGTGCCCAAGTCGCTGGCCTCCCAGCAGGCCACGCTCGTGGGAAGCCTGGCGCCGAACAACTGGCTTGACCTTGCCCTGCAGCTTGCCTCCATCGCCGAGGTGCTCGCCCCTGTGGTGCTCGTGTTCTACCTGATGGCACGTTCGGGCGAGTCGCCGGCCACGATCGGCGTGGACGGCACCCAGCCGGGAAGGGACGCCCTGCGCGGCGTGGTTCTTGCCGCGATCATCGGCGGTGCCGGGCTCGGGCTGTACCTGCTGGCCTACCACCTGGGCGTGAGCCTGAACGTCGTTCCCGAGAGCCTGCCCGCTGTCTGGTGGCGGATCCCGATCCTGCTGCTGAACGCACTGCAGAACGGGCTGCTCGAGGAGATCGTGGTGCTCGGATACCTGCTGACCAGGCTGGAGCAGCTCGGCTGGCAGCCTGGCTGGGCCGTCGCGGCTTCCGCTTTGCTCCGCGG
>JASHXW010000431.1 GCA_030043395.1 Streptosporangiaceae bacterium | reverse complement strand
ACCGAGGTGATCATCGCGCCCGGCTTCGAGCCGGCTGCCCTGGATCTGCTGACCAGGAAGAAGAGCCAGCGCCTGTTGGGGTGCACCACGCGGGCCAGCCGGCCTGTGGAGTGGCGGCAGATCGGCGGCGGGGTCCTCATGCAATCCGCTGACCTTGTCGACCAGGGCGGCGACAATCCTGCAGGCTGGACGCTCGCGGCCGGTCCGCGGGCGAGCAGCGAGATGCTCGCTGACCTGGAGTTTGCCTGGCGAGCCTGCCGGAGCGTGAAGTCGAACGCGATCCTGCTGGCCAGCCAGCGGGCGTCGGTCGGGATCGGCATGGGTCAGGTCAACCGGGTCGACGCCGCCAGGCTCGCGGTGCAGCGAGCAGGGCAGCGCGCCGACGGCTCGGTCGGCGCCAGCGACGCGTACTTCCCCTTCCCTGACGGGCTGCAAGTGCTCGCCGAGGCTGGCGTCCGGGCCGTCGCCGAACCGGGCGGCTCGGTCCGCGATCAGGAAGTGATCGATGCCGCAGGTGAGGCTGGCATCAGCTTGTACTTCACAGGCGTGCGGCACTTCTGGCACTGAACGGCACTTCTGGCACTAAGCGGCGCTTCGGGTCTTGACCGGCAATTCTGCTCTGGCCCTCGCTGCGGCGCAGGGAGCGGTCTGCTCGCGCCGCTTCAGGCTGGCCGGCCAGAATGAGCCCGTGAGCGCGATCATCATGGACGGCAAGGCCACCGCCGCAGCCATCAAGGCCGACCTCGCCAAGCGGGTGGCCGCCCTGGCATCCCGCGGTGTCGTGCCCGGGCTTGGCACCGTGCTCGTCGGCGAGGATCCTGGCAGCGCCGTGTACGTGGCGGGCAAGCACCGGGATAGCGAGCAGGTCGGCATCGCGAGCATCCGGCGCGACCTGCCTGCCACCGCGAGCCAGCAGCAGGTCCAGGACGTGGTCGCCGCGCTGAACGCCGATCCGGCCTGCACCGGGTTCATCGTTCAGTTGCCGTTGCCCGATGGCCTGGCGAGCCAGCCGGTGCTCGAGCTGATGGACCCGGCCAAGGATGCCGACGGCCTGCACCCGATGAACCTCGGCAGGCTGGTCCTCGGCGAGCCCGCTCCGCTGCCCTGCACGCCGCTCGGCATCATCGAGTTGCTCCGGCGCTACGAGGTTCCGATCGCCGGGGCCAGCGTGACGATCATCGGCAGGGGCATCACCGTGGGCCGGCCGCTCGGCCTGCTCCTCACCAGGCGGACAGAGAATGCCACCGTGACCCTCTGCCATACCGGTACGAAGGACCTCAGCAGCTACACGCGTGACGCCGACATCGTGGTGGCTGCCGCCGGCCGGCCTGGCCTGGTCACGGCCGACATGATCAAGCCTGGCGCGGCCGTTCTCGACGTCGGGATCACCAGGACCGACGCGGGGCTGGCCGGGGACGTCGATCCGGCGGTAGCCGACGTGGCCGGGTTCCTGTCGAAGGTGCCCGGTGGCGTCGGGCCGATGACCAGGGCAATGCTGCTCGCCAACGTGGTGAGCCTGGCAGAACGCAATGCCGGAGTGCCAGGCGGTGCCGCTGACAGGCAGTCCTACTGACGAGTAACATAGCTCGCAAGACCCCCGGCGGAGTCGGAGGCGCCGGTCGCTAGTACCGTCTGTGACGCGTCCCGGCCGGGCAGCCCGGACGGGCAGGAGAGGGAGGTTGGCGGCGGTCATGAACATCGTCGTCTGCGTGAAGCAGGTACCCGACACGTGGTCAGAGCGCACGCTCAGGGAGTCGGACTCGACGCTCGACCGCGAGGCGGCCGACGCCGTCATCAACGAGCTCGACGAGTTCGCGATCGAGGAGGGCCTGCGGCTGGCCGAGGCCCACGGCGGCGAGGTGACCATCTTGTCGATGGGCCCGGAGCGCGCTTCTGAGTCCATCCGCAAGGCCCTGTCCATGGGCGCGGACAAGGCAGTCCACCTTGTCGATGACGCGCTCGCGGGCACCGACGCCCTTGGCACGTCGGCCGCGATCGCTCAGGTTCTCGGCCAGATCGGCTTCGACCTGGTGATACTCGGCTCAGAGTCGACCGACGCGCGAACTGGCGTGCTTCCGGCGATGCTTTCCGAGCGGCTGGGCGTTCCACAGCTTTCCTACGCGAGCAAGGTGGAGATCGACGGCAACACGATCACCATCAACCGGCTCGCCGACTACGGCTACGACACTGTCGTCGCCACGCTGCCAGCCGTGCTGTCCGTGGTCGAGAAGATCAACGAGCCGCGTTACCCCTCGTTCAAGGGGATCATGGCGGCGAAGAAGAAGCCGGTGCAGACCTTGAGCGTGGCAGAGGCGGGCATCGACCCGGCTGTGGTTGGCCTGTCCAACGCCGCCACCGAGGTGCTTGGCTTCGCCAAGCGACCGCCCAGGCAGGCGGGCACGATCGTGGCCGACGACGGGGACGGCGGCAGCAAGGCCGCCGAGTTCCTCGCCGAGCGAAAGTTCATCTAGAAAGGCGCGGGACTGCCGACTATGGCCGAGATCCTGGTACTTGCCGAGCACGACGGCGAGACTGTCAAGAAGGTGACCACCGAGCTGGTGACGCTGGCCAGGCGGTTCGGCGAGCCCGCCGTCGTCTGGACGGGCCCGGGCGCCGAGGGCGCGCAGGCCAGGCTGGCTGAGTTCGGCGCGGCGAAGGTGTATGTCGCGGACGGGCCCGAGTACGACGAGTACGTGGCCGCGCCGAAGGCCGAGCTACTGGCCGAGCTGGCCAAGCAGGCTTCGCCAGCGGCGGTGCTGTTGCCGAGCACCGCCGAGGGCAAGGAGGTCGGCGGCCGCCTGGCGGTCAAGACAGGCTGGGGGATCCTGACCGACGTCGTGGGCCTAGCCGACGACATGAGTGCTGAGCAGCTCATCTTCGGCGGCGCGATCAACGTGACGTCGCGGGTCCGCTCGGGCACGCCGATCATCGCGGTGCGGCCGAACGCGATCACCCCGGAGGCATCGCCAGGCCAGGCGGTCATCGAGCCAGTCAGCGCGCAGATCAGCGACGTGGCTAAGCAAGCCAAGGTGACCGGCCGGGTAGTGCAGGAGCGCGGTGCCCGCCCGGAGCTCACCGAGGCGTCCATCGTCGTCTCCGGCGGGCGCGGCGTCGGCTCGGCCGAGAACATGGCGCTGATCGAGAAGCTGGCCGACTCGCTAGACGCGGCTGTCGGCGCCTCCCGTGCGGTCACCGACGCAGGCTGGTACCCGCACCAGTTCCAGGTCGGCCAGACTGGCAAGACGGTCTCGCCGCAGCTCTACGTCGCGGTAGGCATCTCAGGTGCCATCCAGCACCGCGCGGGGATGCAGACGTCGAAGACGATCATGGTCGTGAACAAGGATCCTGAGGCGCCGATCTTCGAGCTTGCCGACTTCGGCGTGGTCGGCGACCTGTTCAAGGTGGTGCCCGCGCTGATCGAGGAGATCGAGAAGCGAGCCGCCGGCTGACGGCAGAGCCGCTGACGACAGAGAGCCGACGGGGCAGGGCTGTCAGCTGTTCCCGTTAGGCTTGAGGCAATGCCGAACGTCCGGTCCATCAGCGACCCACCGCAGATCACCGCGCGCCAGGACGCAGTGCCGACGGCCCCTGGCGTCTTGGAGGCGTCCGCGCTGCCAGCGCAGCCGGATTGCGGCTCGGTGGTGTACCTCGACCACGCGGCGACCACGTCGATGCTGCCTGAGGCGCTCGCCGCGATGGTGGCCGAGCTTGCGCACACGGGCAATGCGTCCTCGCTGCACAACGCAGGGCGCCGGGCCCGGCGGGTCGTGGAAGAGTCCCGCGAGCAGATCGCCCAGGTCTACGGCGCCCGGCCGAGCGAGGTGGTCTTCACTGGCGGCGGGACCGAGGCCGACAACCTCGCCATCAAGGGCCTGTACTGGGCTCGCCAGGAGCACGGGGCCAGCCAGCACGGGGCGAATCGGACTCGCATCCTGGCCACGGCGATCGAGCACCACGCGGTGCTCGACTCGGTCCACTGGCTGGGCGAGCACGAGGGCGCCCAGGTGGACTGGCTGCCAGTGGACAGCCGCGGCCTGCTCAGCCCTGACGTGCTGCGCGCGGCTATCGAGCGCAACCCGGACGATGTCGCCCTGGTGAGCGTCATGTGGGCGAACAACGAGGTTGGGGCTATCCAGCCGATCGCCGAGCTAGCCGAGGTGGCCAGCTCGCACGGGATCCCGTTTCACAGCGATGCCGTCCAGGCGGCCGGACAGCTCCGGGTAGACATGGCCGCCAGCGGAGCGACCGCCTTGTCGATCACCGCGCATAAGCTCGGCGGCCCGATCGGCGTCGGCGCCCTGCTGCTCGCCAGGGGCGAGGAGCCGGTCCCGGTGCTGCACGGTGGCGGCCAGGAGCGTGACGTCAGGTCGGGGACCCTGGACTCGGCGGCGATCAGGGCGTTCGCCGTGGCCGTCGAGTACGCCGCCGCTCACCGGGAGGAGCAGGCTACCCAGATCGGGGCGCTGCGGGACAGGCTGATCGATGTCGTGCGCGCAGCGGTGCCTGACGCGATGCTGAACGGCCCGGAACCCGGACCCAGGCGGCTGCCGGCCAGCGCGCATTTCTCGTTCCCCGGGTGCGAGGGCGACGCCCTGCTGATGCTCCTTGACGCCAAGGGCATCGCGTGCTCGACCGGGTCTGCCTGCACGGCCGGAGTCGCGCAGCCAAGTCACGTGCTCCTGGCGATGGGAGCGGACGAGGCCAGGGCGAGGGGCTCGCTGCGGTTCTCGCTCGGTCGCACGAGTACCCAGGCCGACGTCGACACTCTCGGCGATGTGCTCGGCGAGGTCGTCGAGCGGGCAAGGCGGGCCGGCCGGTGACGCTGCGCGTGCTGGCGGCGATGTCCGGCGGCGTGGACTCCGCTGTCGCGGCCGCCAGGGCGGCGGAAGCTGGTCACGACGTGACGGGGGTGCACCTCGCCCTTTCGGCTAACCCGCGCTCTTACCGGACGGGCGCGCGCGGATGCTGCACCCTGGAGGACGCCAGGGATGCCAGGCGAGCGGCCGACGTCATCGGCATCCCGTTCTACGTGTGGGACATGGCTGAGCGGTTCGACGCCGACGTGGTGCAGGACTTCGTCGCCGAGTATGCGCGGGGCAACACGCCCAACCCGTGCCTGCGCTGCAACGAGAAGATCAAGTTCGCCGCCGTGCTCGACCGGGCCGTGGCCCTTGGCTTCGACGCCGTCTGCACTGGCCACCACGCCAGGCTCGAGCCTCGTCCCGCCGCCAGCCCTCGCCTGGTCCGCAGCGTGGACGAGGGTAAGGACCAGTCCTACGTGCTCGCCGTGCTCACTGCCAGCCAGCTGAGCCGGGCCATGTTCCCGCTGGGCCACAGCACGAAGACGCAGGTCAGGGCGGAGGCGGCGGAGCGTGGCCTGGCGGTAGCCGACAAGCCGGACAGCCACGACGTCTGCTTTATCGCCGACGGGGACACGCGTGGCTTCCTGCGCGGCAAGCTCGGCTCGGCTCCCGGGCAGATCGTCGATCGCCAGGGCACGGTCATCGGCAGCCACGACGGGAGCTACGGCTTCACGGTCGGCCAGCGCCGTGGCTTGCGGATCGACACCCCGGCGGCAGACGGCAGGCCGCGCTACGTGCTCGACATCGA
>JASHXW010000430.1 GCA_030043395.1 Streptosporangiaceae bacterium | reverse complement strand
TCACCCGCGACTGCCTGATCGCAGAGCACATCCCGGGCCGGTACGCCTTCCACGACCTGCTCCGCGCCTACGCCACCGGGGAGTCCAAGTCCAGCGACAGCAAGCGCGAGCGCGTCACTGCCATGAGCCGGGGCCTGGACCACTATCTGCATACCGCCCAGCGGGCAGACCACCTGCTCAAGCGAGTTCGCGAGCCGATTACGCCGCTTCCCCCGCAGCGCGGCGTGATGCCGGAGACGATCGTCCACTATGACCACGCCATGGCGTGGTTCCAGGCAGAACACCAAGTGCTGCCACTTCTGGTCGGTCAGGCGGCCCAGGCAGGCTTCGATACCCACGCCTGGCAGTTCGCAGAGCTGCTCACCACTTTCTTTGACCGGCGCGGGTACTGGGACAGCCTTCAGTCCGTCCAGCAGAGCGCGCTCGCTGCCTCCCAGCGGCTCGCCGACCAGCGCAAACAGGCCGTCATCCACCACAGGCTAGGCCAGACCGGCCGCCGGCTCGGCAAGAGTCAAGATGCGCAGGCCCACTTTGGCACCGCGCTTGAGCTGTACAGGCAGCTCGGCGACCACGTCGGCCAGGGCCGGGTTCACATCAGCCTGGGTGCACTCTCGGAGCGGCAGGGCATGCATCGCAGCGCCCTTGACCACTCGCTTCAGGCATTCGAACTGTTTCGCGCGGCGGGCGACCGTGGCTGGCAGGCCACTGTCATCAACAACATCGGCTGGTGCCACGCCCAACTAGGTGATTACGAGCGGGCTCTGATGTGCGCTCGGCAGGCCATTTCGCTGCACCAGGAACTCGGCAAGCGGGAAAGCGAGGCGTGTGCCTGGGACAGCTTGGGGTACGCCCATGCCCAACTCGGCCAGCACACGGAGGCCGTCGCGTGCCACCGGCGCGCACTGGCCATGTTCCGCGAATTGGGTGACCGCTTCAACGAAGCGGACATACTCGTTCATCTCGGGGACGTCCACGACGCTGTCGGCGACCTTCCGCATGCCAGTCGGGCCTGGCAGCTTGCCCTTGCCATCCTCGACGAACTCCGTCATCCTGACGCCGCCAAGGTCCGGACCAAGCTAGAGAGCACTCGCGGCCAAGGCGTTCCCGGCTGGCGTATCGTCGGCTCATAGATCGCCGGTAGGTGGTGCATGGACGACATCCTTACCGTTGGCAAGGACCGCGGGCCGACCTGGCGCAAGCGCGGTTTGATTGCCATCGCAGTGGCTTTGGCGGTCGCCGTTGTTGCTGTCAAGTACTGGCCAGCCGACCATCACCAGTCTGCCCATCCTGCGCCGCGCAGGGCCGCCGCGAAGGAGCCGGTGCCGCGTATCCTGCCGGGCGTGGTCGGCGTGCCCGGCGAGGCGAGCGCGCAGCAGCTACGCCTGATGAGCGGGATCCGGCTGCCTGTCGCTGGTCCGCAACCACTGTGGTTCTGGCCGGCCACCGGCCGGGCCGAGCCAATCGGCGGCTTGCCCGTGACCGGTGCAGGTTACAGGTTCGCGCGAGTGACCGGCGGCTGGGCACTGACGCGCAGCACCTTTCTCCGTCCCGCGTGCACCCCGTGCCTGTCAGCACTGCTGCCGGCGTACTTCCTCCCCGGCGACGCGAGCGCGGCGCGCTGGGCGGGCACCGCGAACGTCGTCGCGCCGGCAGCCAGCGCCGGGCACTTGTGGCTGACCAGTTACCAGCCAGGCGCGCACCCCGGAAGCTCGGTCGGCCTTGCCCGCGAGGCCGATGTCCAGGACAACACGCTTGGGCCGGTCGTGCAGCTCCCGGCTGGATACGCGATCGACGGGCAGACCGACCGTGGCTTGCTGCTCGCGCCGACCGCCCGACATGGCGGCCAGGCCGCCTTCCTGCTCCGGAAGCCGCGAAACGGGCAGGCCGGCCACGGCCGGAGCTTCGGCACCGTCCTCGCGGTAGGCGCGCGCCAGGTCGCATGGGTACGGCCCTGCGCACGCCGCTGTGCGGTGAACGTGACCGATGTCGTGACCGGGCATGTCCTTGCCGTCCGGCAGGCTGCCGGGGACAGTGCCGTCAGTGCCGCGTTCAGCCCGGATGAGAAGTACCTGGCCGTCCGGGTCAAGGCCGACGTTCCAGGCGCGGGCAAGGACGCGCCGAACTGGCTGTACGTCGTCTCGCTGCGCACCGGCCAGGTCTGGGTAGTGCCAGGAATCCGGACCAGCGGCGGCACCTTGACGACATTCGGCTGGCCAGACGATACCGACACCCTGGTCGCAGAGCTCGCGCTGCCTTCCGAGGTTCAGCTCGTGGCCTGGCGCCCCGGCGCCTCCGCGCCGGACGTCGTCACGCTTCAGCCGGGCCTGGCGGCGGCACGGCTGGTCCTGGGCTAAGGCCAGCAGCGGCCGCCATTAACGAGACCGTTGCAGCGGGCACTCGCGTGCGTATGCTCGGCCTATGTCACCACGCGCGCTGCGTCTTGCCCTCGTTACCCTGGCGCCATTCGGCTGCGTGATCATGACACTTAGCGGAACGGCCGCGCAGGCTACGGGCTCAGCCCCAGCCCGCTCGGCAGCTTCAGTCGCAGCCGCGGCTCCGGCCAGCGACCCGGCTCCGGCCGCTGCGCATGCGGGTGCGACCAGCACGAGCCAGTACCCGACCGCCTACGTGGTCAACGAGGATTCTCATAGCCTGCAGCCGATCGATTCGCAGACCAACAAGGCCGGCCCGCAGATCAGGATCACTAAATTCGGTTTGTACTGGGGCCTAGCCATCGCGCCGGACGGTGCCACCGCCTACGTGAACAACTTCGGCGGCGGAGGCACTCCGATGTTTCCGGTCAACTTGACGACTAGCAAGGTCGAGTCCCCCATCACGGTCGGCGCGAACCCGGGCGACATCGCGATCACGCCTGATGGCGCGATGGCGTACGTGCCGATCTCGCCAGACGCGTCCCCGCCGTACCACGGTTTCCTCGTCCCGGTCGACCTGGCGACGGGCACCGCGGAAACGCCGATCCCCGTGGGCCTGGCTCCCTTCGGGATCGCGATCACCCCCAGCGGGCAGACCGCCTACGTGGTCAACTCCGGGAGCAACTCGGTCACCCCGGTGGACCTTGCGACCGGGACTGCGGGGCCGCCCATCGCCGTCGGCGATGACCCCGCGGACATCGCGATCACGCCCAACGGGGCCATGGCCTACGTCACCAACTCCGACTATCCGTCCGTCCCCAAGCACAGCACGGTCACCCCGATCAATCTGGCCACGAACACGCCAGAGAGCCCGATCACCGTCGGCCAGAATCC
Source organism: Streptosporangiaceae bacterium (assembly GCA_030043395.1). The sequence goes on along the minus strand of JASHXW010000430.1, from coordinate 5,506 downwards.
GGAAGGCATAGCGATCACGCCCGATGGGCGCACCGCCTACGTCGTCAACAACCAAGACAGCACGGTCACGCCGATCGACCTGGCGACTGGTAAGACCGGCAAGCAGATCAAGGTCGGCAACGGCGCGTTCGGGATCGCGATCAGTCCGGCAGGCGGCGTCGCCTATGTGGCCGACTCCAACGTCAACACCGTCACGCCTATCGATCTGGCCACGAACAAGCCAGAGAAACCGATCAAGACAGGGAAGGCACCGGTCCAGGTCCACTTCGCGCCCGGCTGGTACGTGCCGTCGGCGGCTCCGGCGAAGACGGACATGGGAGCGGCGCTGGCAGTATTCCAGGGCAGCCTCTATTCGGCATTCACGGCGGCCTCTGGCACCGTCAGCTACGCCCGGCGACTCGGCGCCCGCTGGTCGGCCGCCAAGACGATACGCGGCTCCTGGGGAAAGGCCGCCAGCAAGCTCTCTCCCGCGCTGGCCGTGTTCGGCGGCAAGCTATACGCCTTCTGGACAGCCGCCAGCAAAGGAAAAATCCAATATTCAGCCTTTAACGGCTCCTCGTGGTCGGCCCCGGCGACCTTGCGCGGGTCATGGGGGCAGGCGGACAGCGCGACCAGACCCGCCGCGACGACGAGCGCGTCAGGCTCAGAGCTCGACGTGGCCTGGACAACCACATCCGGGTCGGTCGACTATTCCCGCTTCGCAGGCACTTCGTGGGCCAAGCAGGCCACCGCAGCGGCAACCGTCACCGCCGACGCGCCGGCCATCGTCGGGGTCGCCAACAACGCCAACACGCCACATGGAGCCTCGACCGTCATGTTCGCGTGGACCACCAAGACCGGCGACGTGGCCTACGGTGAGCTGACCTTCCAGGGCTTCAAGGATCTCGGCGATATCCCCGGACCGCTTACCAACGCCCCTCCCTCGCTTGGCTTCGCCGGGAACAGCGCCAACGGCACCCTGTACGTGGCCTGGAAGTCACGGTCGAACGGCACCATCGGCTACAAGGCGGTCTACCTTGAAGCCGACACCGACCTCGAGCCGGCTCTCTGGACTCCGACGGAGTACCAGCCTGAGGCTCGGTCCAGCGCCGGACCTGCGCTGGCCGCCAGCGGCTACGTGCTGTACCTCGGCTGGCTTAGCCAGAGCACTGGCCGGGTTGACATCTCCTACGCTCTCAACCCGTACTGATCCTGCGATCCGCCGCCCTGCCCTCCGCGGTTCAGCTCGTGGCCTGGCGCTCCGGCGAGCGGCCGCTACTGGCCGATTTGCAGCACGATCTTGCCGCGGGTGTGCCCGCCGGCGACGTGCTCGAGCGCCTGGCGTGCCTCCTGCAACGGCAGTACAGCCTCGACCTGCGGGCGCAGTGCGCCGGCGTCAACCAGGCGGCCCAGTTCTTCCAGCCGGTGCCGGTCGATGTGGGCGGCGAACGACTCACCCGTGATGCCGCGGTCCAGCTCGTCGGACGGGCCAGGAAACACGATGAACTCCGCGCGTCCGCCATCGCGGATCGCGCCTACGGCCTGGTCAGCGGTCTGGCCCCCGGCGCAATCCAGCAGCATGTCGACGCCGCCTGGAACTGCGGCTCGCACCTGCTCGACCCAGTCGGCCGCGTGGTAGTCGAACACCTCGCTGGCGCCCAGGCCCCGCACGTAGTCGTGGTTGCCCGAGCTGGCCACGCCTAGCGGACGTGCCCCTAGGGCAGCCGCGATCTGCACGGCGGCGCTGCCCACGCCTCCGGCGGCGGCGGTGATGAGCACGGTTTCGCCGGCCTGCAGCCGTCCACGGTCGACCAGGGCCTCGTACGCGGTCCCGGCCCCGATCACCAGTGCGGCCGCCTCCTCGAAGCTCGCCCTGCCGGGCATGAGGGCCAGGCCGTCGGGCGACGCCACGGCCAGCTCGGCGAATCCGCCACCCGCCGGGAACAGGCTCCCGTACACCCGGTCGCCCACCTCGAATCCGTCGCCCGCCGCCTCGACGATCCCGGCGATTTCCTGCCCAGGGACGAAGGGCAGGGAAAGCCCTGGGAAGCCACCGCTGACGAACCCGACGTCCCATGGGCCGACGCCCGCGCCCAGGACCCTGACCAGCACCTGTCCAGGCGCGGGCGCCAGGTCCGGCCGCTCAGTCAGTTTCACGCTGTCGATCCCGCCGAACTCCTCGGCCAGTTCTACTTGCATGGCGCTGCTCTCCTCCCCGTATGTACCTGCTGCCCGGTTTGCCTGCCGGCAGGCTCCCCTGACGAGCCTGGCGTGCGATCTACTGTGCGGTCTTCCCATCTTTCCCAGCCATGCTCACTCCTGTGCCAGCCAACAGGCCGGCGTGGATAAAGCCGGATATGATCGGCTGACGCTTCAGGAGGTGCGCGATGAGCCATTTCACGCGGACACCGCAGCGAATCCGGCAGGGCGGCCAGGTGGCTGGCCCACGCTGGCGGTCTGCGACGATCCTGGGCGGGGTCGGCGTTGCCGCCGTCGCACTCACCGCGGCCATGGCGGGCCTAGCGCACTACCCAGGCAGTTAGCAGGGGCGCCGAGCCCATCACGCGGCGACACCCGCACCAGGAATGGCGTTGGCGGCTCATCCAGTGGCGCCAGGCACGGCCGAGCCTCAGTACCTGATCACAAATCCGTTCGGCTTCTCCCCGCTGAAGGTTCACGATGCCGCCACCGGGAGCATTGTCGCCCTAGTCAAGGTCCCGAAAGCACCGCGCATCGTGCCAGACCCGCACACCCGAAAGCACTTCCAGATCGCGGCTCTGGCCACGCCCAACGGCCGCACGTTCGTGGTGGGCCTGTACCGGGCCATACCGTGCACGTCCAGGTTCTACCAGTTCACCCTGGGCCCTCAGGGCAAGCCAGGCCGGCTGACCCCCTTCGCGCCACTCCCCGTTATCCATGGCGCCGGAGTCGGCGGCATGGCCTTCAGCGCCAACGGCCACGAGTTCGCGTTCGACACCGCATCGGGCAGCCCGGCATGCTCCTACAAGGTGACAAGCACGCACATCGGGGTCGTCAATCTCCTCACCAACAAGGTCACGCAATGGTCGGGAGTTGGCGGTCCACTCTCGCTGACCTTCAACGGCCAGCTTCTGGCGTACAGCACGGGCCGGTCCGTCATGGAGATCCCCACCAGTTCCCCGTCCGGATCCCTAGCCAGGTACAGCCGCAAGATAATCAGCGCCGCGCCCTACAGCCGGACCGGCGGGATCTACTTCGCCGCGATCACCCCGAACGGCAAGCGGGTCGTCTTCAGCATCTATCCGCAGCTCGCAAGCGGGCCAGGACCCGGCCAGATTCGGATCGGTGCCGTCGGCTCGAACCACTCGCGGCTCGTGGCATCGAACCTCGGCTACCCGGGCCTTGTGGCAGCGGACCCGCTCATCCGCCAGTTGCTGGTCTACAAGAACGGCAAGCTAGTGCGGCTCGTCTTGAGCAGCGGACGGATAACCCCGATGCCCGAACCCCTGCGCAAGTACATCGGAGAAGTGTTCTGGTGATGCGCTGAGCAGCGCGTGATCATCGCGCTTGGCGGGAATGGCCGCCGACGGTTAGCCGGCGGAGTGCTGCTCGCGCGCGTAGGTGTCGAGGCGCTTGAGCTCGTCGGCGTAGATGCCGCTCAGCACCCTGGGAGCGAACATCCGCTCGAAGAAACCGCCGATGCCGGCCGCGCCATCCCACGCGGTGGAGATCTCCACGAGCGACTCATCGCCTCTGGGAGACACGGTGAACGTCGTGACCGCGCTGGAGTCTATGTCGCTTTCGGTGAGCACCCTGCCCGGCTCGGGCTCGGCGACCTGCATGTGGTACTCGCGCGTGCGCCCGCCGGCCCGCATCTTGAACCGCGTCGTCGTCCCGGCCCCGACACCGCCGGTCTCGACCTGGAAGTCCGAGAATGCGGGCGGCAGGAAATGCGGATGGTGGTCGCGCATGTCCGCGACATAGCCGTAGACCTTGTCTGCGGGCGCTCCCACGATGCGCTCAGCAGACACCACGTTTCTAGCCATGCAGCCCTGTCTATCAGAACAGTCAGCGGCCCGTCGCCCGGAGCCACCTCGAGTGCGGCAGGTAGCGAGCCGGCTTTGTCACGGGTTCGGACTTGGTACCTGCTGCCAGCTGGAGCCGTTCCATTGCTCGACGAGGGTGATGGGATGGCGCTGCTGGTTGAGGGCTTCGCCGACCGCCCAGGCGTCATCGGAGTTGACCGCCGCTGCTCCGTCCAGGGTCGCGTCGATGACACCCGGCTGGAGCTGGCTCGGCAGGATCGTCCAGCTGGCGCCGTTCCAGCGCTCGATCAGCGGGGCAAGTCCCTGACTGGAGTCATAGCCTCCGACCGCCCAGGCGTCGCTCCGGCTCGTGGCAGCGATCGCGAAGAGCTGGCAGTCTGACTCGGTGCCGGGGACGTTCGGGCTGTGCTGGATGCGCCATTTCGAGCCGCCCCAGTGCTCTACCAGCGAACTCCAATTAGTGCTGGACCCGGACTGATACCAGCCCACTGCCCAGATGCTGTCGCCAGACGAGGCGCCGACGGCTGCCAGGATGCTCTTCCTGGTCCGCCCCTTGAATACGTTCGGCGTAGGCACGGTGGTCCACTTCGATCCGTTCCAGTGCTCGGCTAGCGTGCGGAAGGAACTGGACCCCACCGTCCGCGTCCCTACCGCCCAGATGTCATGGGCCGAGACCACCGCCATGCTAGACAGGTCCTCCGCGCCAGCAGGGCTGGGCAGATACCGCCAGCTGCTGCCGTTCCAACGCATGAACACCGTGGCCGCGTGTCCTGCGACGGTGCCATCGCCAATCGCCCAGGCTGCATTCGGGGAGATCGCCGCCACGGCGTTCAGCGCGTTGGTGTGACCGCCGGATCGAGGACCGGGCACGACGCTCCAGGTAGTGCCGTTCCAGTGCTCGATCAGGCCGTGCGATGGCGGGATCTTGTCGGGATTGGTCGATCCCGGCGATCGGCTTCCCACCGCCCAGGCATCGGATGGCGAGTCGACGGCCACTGCTCCAAGGATGCTCGCGGGACCTCCCGGTCCCATGCCTGCCGGGCTCGGGCTGGGTACCGCGCTCCAGCTCTGGCCGTTCCAGTGCTCGATCAGGGTGAGGAAGACGCCGTCATCTGAAGGTAGGTACTTCGTCCCGACCACCCAGGCGTCGGACTTACTGAGAGCCGCGACCGCGTTCAGGGTGTCGGCGGTGGGATAAGGAGTCGAACTCGCCGGCCTGTGGTCCGCGTTGCTCCAAGCAGCGGTCGCGAGGCTCGCACAGAGAACGGCTGCGACAGCAGCAATCCTTGCCGCCAGCCTAGGCCGTCCGCGCATTGAACATTTCATGGTCACTCCGAACTGCAGCGAGCACCGAACGCTCTTATAGCAGGGGGACGCCCGGCCCAGCCGCGCGGTTTACGCTCCGCAGGCTGGCAATGAAAGTGGCCACCATCCCCGCTGCCGGCACCGGGGATAGCAGACTCAGCGCTCTCGGCTTCGGCGCCCTCGGGCGTTTGCAGTTC
>JASHXW010000429.1 GCA_030043395.1 Streptosporangiaceae bacterium | reverse complement strand
GCCAGGGAATGCACGAACATGGCAGCCGAGTACGCCAAGGTACGCGAGCAGTTCGGCCGGCCGATCGCCATGTTCCAGGCGGTCAAGCACCATTGCGCGAACATGCTCGTGGCAGCAGAGCTCGCCACGGCAGCCGTCTGGGACGCGGCCAGGGCGGCCAGCTCCGGCGGTGACCAGTTCACCTATACCGCGGCCATAGCCGCCGTACTTGGCGTCGCGGCAGCGGACCTCGACGCAAACCTCAACACCCAGGTACACGGCGGCATCGGGTTCACCTGGGAGCACGATGCTCACCTGTACCTGCGCCGCGCCACGGCGATCAAGGCGATCATCGACGCCGAGGCAGCGGCCATAGCGGTGACCGACTCGGTCCGTAACGGCGTTCGGCGTGAGAAGGCGATCGACTTGCCGCCGGAAGCCGAGCCAATCCGCGAGGTCGTCAGGGAGTTCATCGGCACCGTCCGCGACAAGGACGAGGCGGGCCGCCGTGCCGCGATGATCAAAGACGGCTACGTGATGCCGAACTGGCCAGTGCCCTGGGGCCGGGACGCGAGCGCGCTCGAGCAGCTCGTGATCGAGCAGGAGTTCGGTGCCGCGGGCATCAAGCGGCCGTCTTACGGGATCACGAGCTGGGTGATCCTCACGCTGATCCAGTACGCCACGGCCGAGCAGGTGCAGCGCTGGGTCATCCCGGCGCTGAACCAGGAGGTCATCTGGTGCCAGCTGTTCAGCGAGCCGGGCGCCGGGTCAGATGCCGCGGGCATCAGGACCAGGGCAGTGCGGGCCGACGGCGGCTGGATCATCAACGGCCAGAAAGTCTGGACTAGCGGCGCGCACTACAGCAGGTTCGGCCTGGCGACAGTCCGCACGAACCCGGACGCGGCCAAGCACGACGGCATCACGATGATGGTGATCGACCTGAAAGCCGACGGCGTGAGTGTGCGTCCGCTGAAGCAGGCCACCGCGAGCGCGGACTTCAACGAGGTGTTCTTCGACAACGTCTTCGTCCCGGACGCTGACGTCGTCGGCGACGTGAACCGCGGCTGGACCGTTGCCCGCGCCACGCTGGGCAACGAGAGCGTCAGCATCGGCGGCGGCCAGGGCGGCATGGCGATGCCGGTCGAGGCGTTCATCGAGCCGCTCGACGCCCACCCGGAACGGCTCGCCGGAGGCTCAGGCCGGGTTGGCCGCCATATCGCGCGCACGCAGGCCATGGGCGTGCTCAACCTGCGCAGTGCCTACCGCGCCGTGATCGGCGCCGGCCCCGGTCCTGAGGGCAACGTCACCAAGCTGCTGCTGTCAGAGAACGGCCACGAGAGCGCCGCGATCCTGGCCGAGCTTGCCGGGCCCGACCTGGCGTTCCTCGAGGGTCCCGGCGCCATGGGAGGCCTGCTCTCGCTCGCGCACCGCGCGATGTCCATCGCGGGCGGCACCTCGGAGATCAAGCGCAACCAGATCGGCGAGCGCATCCTCGGCCTCCCCCGCGACCCGCTCATCAAGTAAGCGTCCCGGCGCGAGAACAGCTCACGAGCAGACTGGGCAACCGGGCGCCTCAGACCGGCCATTCCTCCAGGCGGTAGCCCATGTCCCAGAACATCCACTCGTACCGGCTCGTCGCCCGGAAATGCCGCCGGACGCGTTCACGTTCCGCGAAGGACAGTTCGGAGCCGAGTTTGTTCATGACATCGATGACATCACGCACCTCGGCGTCATATTCATCGCCGCTGTAAGTGTCGATCCACTTCTGGTATCGGGGATCGGGCGATCCCATCCCTAGCAGGTGCTTGCCGACCTCGCCGTAAATCCAGTAACAGGGCAGTACGGTGCCCACGCCCTCGGCAAACGAGCCGCTCTGCGTGGCGGCGAGCAGGTAACTGTTGTAGGCCAGGGTGGTCGGCGCCTCCTGCGCCTGGTCAACGGCAGCCGGGTCGATGTCCAGGTCGGCGAGGAGGGACTCGTGCAGGCTCATCTCGACGGCCACGATCCCCGCCGCGTGCCTGGCGAACATCTCCGTCTGCGCGGTGTCATTCGCCCGGCTCGCGACGTTGGCCAGCGCCTGGGCGTATCGCCGCAGGTAAAGCGCGTCCTGGATGACGTAGAACACGAATGCGTCCTGAGCCAGGCTTCCGTCGGTCAGCCCGGTCAGGAATGGATGAGCCAGGATCGCGCCATAAATGTCGGCAATACCGCTCCACAGCTCCGTGCTGAAGTCTTCGGTCATTGCCGGCAACCCTACCGGCCGTCCGGGCCGCGCAGCACAGGCTGGCCGTGTTTGCCGGTGAGCAGGTCCTGCACGTAGTTCTTGGCCCGGATCACCGGGCCGCGCAAGTGCTGCTCCCGCCGGGTAGCCCGGTCGAGCTTGCCCGGCCGATCGCGGTAGCGCCACCGCGCCCACGGCGAGTCCGGCCTGGCCAGGCGGATCGCGCCGGCGATCAGCGCCACCGGCACGAGCAGGCCGAGCAGCGCGGTCCACGCCTTGCCCTTCAGCAGGGTGATCACGGCAAGCCCGAACAGCAGCACGAGAACCAGGCCAAGCGTGGCGACGGCAGCGGGACTGCCCGGCATGTGGTGGTAGTCGGCCACGTCCTTGACGCCTACTGGGCTCACGCCGATTAGCAGCAGCGCAGTGACCCCGGCCGCCACGAAGACGGCGTCGACCGACAGCCGGCCCTCGTTCTCCCAGTACACGTCGCGCAGGTGCAACATCAGCGCGAACTCGTCGAGCACCAGGGCCGTCCCCAGGCCGAACGCCGCGGCGGCCCCGGCCCGCCAGTCCAGGGAATGCGGCGGCGCCGCCAGCCCGGCGATCCCGCCAGCCGCCATGAGCACCACGCCGAACACCATGTGATGCACGTGCACCGACCCAGCCGTGATGTTCCGCGGCCACCAGCGAACCCCGGCCCTGATCAGTCGCACCGAGACACGAATGGCGACGAACGCGGCGACGAAAAACATGAAGAAGCAGAACAATGGCAGTCGCCCAGTGTCCACGACCTGGGCGGAGAACCACCCGGACAACCGAAACCCCTCGCCGATGCGAATTGCTCTCCGTTAGCCGGCGCCCACGCGGCGCGGCGCTTCAAGTGTGGCCCGTCGCGAGTCATCGCCGCCAGCGGATCATCCGCTCGGGGAGTCATCGAGAGGCGGGAGTTATTGAGAGGCGCCCGCGTCCGCCGCTGCGTTAGGGTCGGCGGGTGCAAGATCCGGACGGCTACTTCGGCGAACGCGTCGCGGCGACCTACGACGAGTCGTCAGCCGAGATGTTCGCGGCCGACGTCGTGGCGCCGGCGGTCGACCTGCTCGCCGAGCTGGCTGGTGACGGCCGGGCGCTTGAGTTCGCGATCGGCACCGGGCGGATCGCACTGCCACTGTCGGCACGCGGCGTGCCGGTCCACGGCATCGACATGTCGAAGGCAATGGTCGCGCGCCTGCGGGCCAAGCCCGGCGGCGACGCCATCGGCGTCACCCTTGGCGACTTCGCTACCACGCGGGTAGACGGAGCCTTCGCAGTCGCTTACCTGGTCTACAACACGATCATGAACCTGACATCCCAGGCGGCCCAGGTCGCCTGCTTCGCCAACGCGGCTGCGCACCTAGAGCCTGGCGGCTGCTTCGTCATCGAGTGCTCGATCCCGGAACTGCGCCTCCTGCCGCCCGGACAGGACGTCGTGTCTTTCCACGTCAGCCCGACCAAGTGGGCGTTCGACCGCTACGACGTCGCCACCCAGGCGATGAGCTCGAATTACCTGGAGATCGTCGACGGCCGCGGCGAGTACAACTCGTTCCCGTTCAGGTACGTCTGGCCGTCCGAGCTCGACCTGATGGCCCAGATGGCGGGGATGCGGCTGCGCTCGCGCTGGGAGGACTGGGCCCGCCAGCCGTTCACGAAGGAAAGCCGCAAGCATGTCTCGGTCTGGGAGAAGCCAGCGAGCTAGCATGCACGCACGCTCGCTGGCTCGGATCGTCGTGATGACCACCGGCACGCGATCGCTTGGCCGGGCTTGCTCCCCATGCTGCCAGCATCGACCATTGTGAGAAATGCCGTGGTCCGCGTGGCGGCCACCCGCGGGCAGCTATCCGGAAGAGAGCGTGCTATGAGGCGTCGTCTCGCAATGATTTGCACGCCGGCCGTTCTGGCCGCGGTTCTGGCCACCGGCGCTGGGCCTGCCTGGGCGACCAGGTCGTCCGGGTCGGGCGGCTGGGGGCGTGCGCTCGAGGTTCCGGGGACCGCAGCGCTGAACGTCGGCGGCATGGCGACTGTCTACTCGGTGTCCTGCACCTCGCCAGGCGATTGCGTGGCCGGCGGCTACTACGGCAATGACGCCACCGACAGCAACAGCACCGAGGCGTTCCTCGTGACCCAGCGAAGCGGCACGTGGGGTACGGCGCTGGGGAAGCTGCCAGGCATTCACGATCTCTACGCGCTCAGCTCGGAGATCCTCACTGTGTCCTGCTCCTCGGCCGGCAATTGCGCCGCCGGCGGTGACTACATCGACTACTCCGGCGACGACAACGCAATGCTGATCGGCGAGCACAACGGCCACTGGAGCAAGGTCTTCGAGGTGACCGGCAAGTCGTTCAACTTCGGCGGTGAAGCCCAGGTCACGTCGGTGTCGTGCCCTTCCGACGGCGACTGCGTTGCGGTCGGCTTCTACTCCACCGGCCATTCCAACCAGACCACTACCTTCTTCGTCAGCGAGCGGAATGGGCGCTGGGGCAAGGTGCAGCAATTCCCCGGCATGACGCGGCTCAACACCGCCGGATACGCCAGGATGGACGCGGTGTCCTGCGGATCCGCAGGCAACTGCTCAGCCGGCGGCTTCTACACGAAGGGACGCCTCTCGCAGGCGCTTGTCGTGAGCGAGCGGAACGGCCGCTGGGGTCGGGCGCTCGCTGTTCCCGGCATTGCCGCGGTCAACCTTGGCGGGGCCGCGAACGTCCAGTCGGTCTCCTGCGCCTCGGCTGGCAACTGCGCGGCCGGGGGCTACTACGAGGCAAGCAAGTACAACGGCACCACCGCGAAGTGGCAGGCGTTCGCGGTAAACGAGCGTCATGGCAGGTGGGGCAAGGCAACGCCGCTACTGCGCAAGCCGTCGACATACGACAACACCGTCGGGGCTCTTGCCCAGTCAGTTTCCTGCGGGTCAGCGGGTAACTGCGTGGCGGGCGGATCGTACGTGGATCGCTCTGGCGGGATCGAGGCATTCCTTGCCAGTGAGCAGCGCGGCACGTGGGGCAAGGCCGTCGAGGTCCCTGGGACAGCCGGGCTGAACAAGGGAAACGGCGCCGAGGTCAATTCGGTGTCATGCGCCTCAGCTGGCAACTGCAGCGCCGGCGGTAATTACACCGATCACGGTAGCCAGGCGTTCGTCATCGACGAGCGCGGCGGCAGGTGGGGCCGCGCCTTCGAGATCCCGGGCATGACCCAGCTGAATGTTGGCAACTACGCCACGCTCAACTCCCTGTCTTGCACCGCGCCAGGCCAGTGCACAGCGGGAGGGTCCTACTTCGACAAGGACGTCAAGGCCCAGGCGTTCGTCGACTCTCAGACCTGAGCTTCACTTCATGCTCGGCGCGACGGTGAGCACTACTTTGCCGGACTTCTGGCCGGTCTCCACGTACCTGCTCGCCTCGACGACGTCCTCCAGCGGGTAAGACCGGCCGATGACCGGCCGGTACTCCCCAGCCTGGACCAGGCCCTTAATGGACTGGATCTCGATAGGCCCGTACGCGGAAGGACGCGACCATGTAGGCGACCCCGAATGGATCGTCACAATAGCGGACCTCGCTCGATACGCGCTGGCCCGTGAGCGCACCGGCCAGCGCCTGCCACGCTGGGCGGCCGGTGGCCATCAGCTCGTTGGCCAGGCCCGCGTCCACGCGAAGCAGCGCATCGAAGTCGGCATCCCTGATGGCGCGTTCGACTTCGGCGTCGAATGGCGCGCTCCGCTCGTCGAAGTAACCCGGCGCCTTCAGCGTCCGCCGGGCGCTCCCATCGGCAAGGACCACCAGCGCCACGCGGTCGCGCGCCGCCGCCAGCGCGGCACCGGCGTCGGCGCACATGCTGGCCGGCTCGTCGTGAGCCAGGGCCTGAAGGATCCGTTCTCCCACGTAGCCGGATTCGGTCAGCAGCCAAGCGCCGACTCCGAGCGCAATCGGCAGCCCGGCCGTTTCCGGCGAGCCCGACCCCGGCGCAGACATGGGCCCGCGCTCGCACTCCAGCCCGGGCAAGA
>JASHXW010000428.1 GCA_030043395.1 Streptosporangiaceae bacterium | reverse complement strand
GCTGGCCGCCGCCGACAGCTGCGCGGCTGGCGATCGGAGGTAGCCATCATGCGGTTCCCGGTATCGCTTTCGCAGCAGGGGATGTGGTTCCTCGACCAGCTCTCTCCCGGCGAGCCGACGTTCAACATCCCGTATGCGGTGTCGCTCGACGGCCCGCTGGATGTCAGCGCGCTGCAGCGCGCGCTGGATACCGCCGTGGCGCGCCATGCCGTGCTGCGAACGAGGCTCGTCGCCTTCGACGGCGTGCCCGAGCAGGACGTCGCCGACTCCGGCGCCGTGGTGATCGAGCGCATCGAGCTAGAGGACGCGGCCGGCAGCGACGAGAGCATCCGGCAAGCAGAGTCGATCGCTGCGGCCCGGGCCTGCGAGCCATTCGATCTTGCCGCCGGGCCGCTCATTCGCTGCACGCTGATCCGCACCGGGCCCGACCGGCACCTGTTCGTCTTGGTCGTGCACCACGTCATCTCCGACGGCACATCCATGCGGATCCTGATGGATGAGCTCTCCGCGGGCTACCGGGCCGAGCTGACCGGGGCACCTGCCGCGCTGCCGGCGCTGCCGATGAGCTATGGCGACTACTCGGCGTGGCAGCGTGACTGGATGAACGGCGAGGAGCCCGAGCTCCAGCTGAGCTACTGGCGCGGGCAGCTCAAAGGCGTACCGCAGATCCTGGCACTGCCCACGGACCGGCCCAGGCCTGCCCGGGTGTCCTCGTGGGGCAGTCGCTCCAGCATGACGCTCGACGACGCGTCAGTCGCGAGCTTGACCGAGGTGGCCCAGGCAGCCGGCGGCACCATGTTCATGGCGTTCTTCGCCGGCTTCGCGGTCGTGCTCTCGCGCTACGCACGCCAGCCCGACCTCGTGGTCGGCACGCAGGCGGCTGGCCGCACCCGCGCCGAGTTCGAGCCGATCGTCGGCCTGTTCGCGAACACGGTCTTGCTGCGGGCCTCGCTGGCCGGCAATCCGAGTTTCGCCCAGCTGCTTGGCCGGATCAGGGACACCACGGCTGATGCGCTGTCGCATCAGCGGCTCCCGTTCGAAAGGCTCGTCAACGACCTCGCGCCGGACCGGTCCCTCGCGCACGCACCGCTCGCCCAGGTCCAGTTCGCTTACCACCCGTCCGCGCCTCCTGGCCTGGACCTGCCTGGCGTCATCTCCACCTGCCGGATGCTCTTCACCGAGACGGTGAAACTCGACGTCGACATGTACGTGGAGAGCCGGCCGGGCCAGGGGACTGCGCTCGTGCTCGACTACAGCACCGACCTGTTCGACCCGCCCTGGGCCGACCAGTTCCTGCGCTGCGTGGCACACCTGCTCAAGCACGCCGCGCGAGCTCCTGACACCCCGGTCGCCGACCTGCCCATGTTGTCAGCCACCGAGCTCGGTGAGCTGATCGTCGGGCGCAATCGGCAACCCGCTCATATCGGCTCCGGTGAGTCGTCCCCGCCGGCCATGGCAACGGGCGGCGACGACGGCATCGACCTCCGTGCCTTGCTCCGGGCATCGCCGTCGCGCGTCATCGACGGCGACGCGGACCTGCCGGCGAGCGAGGTATGCGATCGCGCCGCCCGGCTCGCACGGACGCTCGCTGACCGCGGCGTCGGCCCCGACACGCTGGTTGGCATCTGCGCAGAGCGCGGAATCGGCATGCTCTCGGCAGTGCTCGCCGTCTGGTGGGCGGGCGGAGCCTACGTGCCCCTGGATCCGGGCTTCCCGCAGGCGCGGCTGACGGCAATGGCGCAGGGCGCGAGCCTGCCGGTCATCATCTGCGATTCGGCGAACTTCGACCTCGCGCTGGCGGTAGCCGGGAACGCCGAGGTGATCAGCCTGGACGACCAGGCGATGGCGGCGCTCCCGCCGCTGGATCCGGTAGCAGTACCTGGCAACGCGCTCGCCTACGTCATCTATACCTCCGGATCGACCGGGCAGCCAAAGGGCGTTGCGATCGAGCACCACGCGCTCGCGAACCTGGTTGCGTCGTTCTGGCGCTCGCTCGGGCTTGGCAGCGAGGACCGGCTCGTGGCCGTCACGACGCTGTCCTTCGACATCGCGATCCTCGAGCTCCTGCTGCCGCTGGTCTGCGGTGCGGATCTCGTGATAGCCGCCTTCCGCGAAGCGCGCGAGTCCGATCGGCTGCGGTCCCTGATCGAGCGGACGGGGGCCACGGCGATGCAAGCAACGCCGCAGACCTGGCGCATGCTGGATGCGGCCGGCGTCCCGGCCAGCTTGCGCTTGCGGCTGTGCGGCGGCGAGGCCCTGCCTGTCGACCTGGCTGAGCACCTGATGGACCCCGGTGCCACCCTGTGGAACGTCTACGGCCCGACCGAGACCACAGTGTGGTCGGCGGCCAGGGTCGTCACCGGTGCGGCGAACGCCGCCGAGATCGGACCGCCGATCGAGCGCACCCGCGTGTACGTGCTGGACGAGCGCCTGACGCCGGTGCCGGTGGGGGTAATAGGCGAGGTGTGCCTCGCCGGCCGGGGCGTCGCGCGAGGGTACTACGAACGGCCGAGGCTCACCGCCCGGTCGTTCGTTCCTGACCCGTGGAGCGACGAGCCAGGAGCGCGCATGTACCGGACGGGTGACCTCGGCCGGTGGCGCGAGGGCGCGGGTCTTGAGCTGATCGGGCGGAACGACCATCAGGTGAAGGTGCGCGGCTGCCGCGTCGAGTGCGGCGAGATCGAGGCCGCGCTGCGAGCGCACCCGGGCGTGCGCCAGGTGGCCGTCATCACCGCCGACCGAGCCGGTGAGCTCGAGCTCGTCGCGTACATCGTGCCTCGCAGGAACAGCTCTCTCGCGCAGCCAGGCGCGGACGTGCTCGCGGAGTTGCGGCCGCACCTGCATGCAACGCTTCCCGAATACATGGTCCCGTCGCTCGTGGTCACGCTGCCCGCGCTGCCCCTGACGCCGAACGTCAAGGTCGACCGGGCAGCACTGCCCGCTCCGCAGTGGGGACCTGCGCCATCGGCGGTCGAGCGAGTCCAGCCGAGGAACCCGGTCGAGGCGGCGCTCGTCCGGATCTGGAGCGACATCCTCGCCACGCAAGAGCCCATCGGCGTGCACGACAACCTCTTCGCCGCTGGCGGTCACTCGCTGACCGCGACCAAGTTCGTCGTCCGCGTCGCCGACACCTACGGCGTGAGCCTGCCCGTTCACCACGTCTTCGCCAGCCCCACGATCGCGGAGCTAGCCGAGATCATCACCGTGGATCCGGACTTCGGCCACGCCACGCGCTCGGCCAAGGACGCCGATCTCGACGCGCTCAGCGACGAGGACCTGGACGCGCTGCTGCGCGCGGCGCTCGCTCAGCGCCGTCGGCGCCAGGCAACGACAGAAAACGCCGATCCCTGACCCGCCGCCACCCTGGGTTGACACGCACCGCCGACCTTCGACCAGGATTAGTTATGCCCGAGGAAATCGGCCATGACCAGATGGCCGTCGAATTCGCCGGAGCGCGCGCCGGCACCGCTCCGCTGTCCTGGGGTCAGAAGGCGATCTTGCAGGACATGCGGGATAACCGCGATCAGTTCAGCATGTGGGGAGCGGTCGATCTGCCCGATGGCAGCACGGTCGCCGACGCGGCGGCTCTGCTGCGGGGGCTGATGGTCCGGCACGACGCGCTGCGGACCCGGCTGTGCGATGGCCCCGACGGTCGTCCGTTCCAGCAGGCGGCCGCC
>JASHXW010000427.1 GCA_030043395.1 Streptosporangiaceae bacterium | reverse complement strand
GAGCAGGCCGACGTTGTTGCCGACGATCATGTGCTCGTTCTGCGGGTCGCAGTGCAACCCGAGGCCCTTGCGTGCCAGGTGCTCGCGGATCACCGCCATGCCGAGGTTCGTGCCGTCCCGGCCGCCATAGCGCGAGGGGAACGCGTACCGGTAATGCCCCGCGGCGTCAGCCCGGCGGACCGCCTCGCGCAGCAATTCTTCCCACTGGCGGTTGGGCAGCCCGCCACGCTCCCAGTCGGTTCTGGCGTCCTCGCGCCGGTGGTCGAAGAACCTGATGTTGTCATCGGCCTGCTCCAGCGGGCGGATCTCGCGGTCGATGAACTCGTCGAGCTGGGTCAGGTAGCTGGCAAGGTCGGCTGGCATGTCGAAGTCCACGATGCAAGTTTGCGGATCCCTGGGCGGGCGGGCAGGCTTTTGGACATGGCAGACCCCGATAACGCACGGCGGTGGAAGCCGCCGGCCGCACTGGTCAAGGCGTCCAACCCGGTGATGCGCGAGCTCGCGGGGCGGCGCTGGTTCCCCGCGTGGGCACAGCTGCGTCATCGCGGGCGCAAGAGCGGCAAGGAGTACGTGATACCGGTCGCCGTGATGGTGCGGCCCGACTCCTTCGTGATCGGGCTGCCGTGGGGTCCGCAGACCAACTGGGTCCGCAATGTCATGGCAGCAGGCGGCTGCACCATTCACTGGAAGGGCGCGGACTACGACGTCACGGACCCGGAGCTGGTCGACAAGAGCGTGGCGCTTCAGGCGGCCAACGGCTTCCAGCGCGGCGTGCTCCAGCGGGTCACCTTCCCGGGCTTCTTGCAGCTGAAGAGGTAAAGGTGCGGCCCCGGGGTGCCGGTGACGCTCGAATGACAAATCCGGGTACCCGTGTCATGCTCGCCACATGACGACCGACGGTGGCTTCGCTCAGCAGGCTTTTATCGGCGCGCAGAGCCAGAAACTCGCGAGCGAGGACTTCGGCGAGGCTGGCCAGTACGCCGGCGAGGATCACGCGGCTCATGTCGCCGGGAAGGTGTGCGTCAGCTGCGGGCACGAAATCGAGGCCGGGCAGGCCGCGCGTCGGCGCGGTGAAGCCGGCTGGGCGCATGACACCTGCCCGGCGGAAATGGACTGACCGCGGGCGAACGGCACGCGCTGGGCTAGAGCTCGGCCAGAACCCCGTCGTGCAGGGACAGCGTGTTGTCGGCGATCTCGATGAGGACCGGGTCGTGGGTTGCCACCAGCGCGGTGATTCCCTCGGAGCGCACGACCGTGCGCAGCAGTCGCAGGATCTGGCGTCCAGTCTGTGAGTCGAGCTGGCCGGTTGGCTCGTCGGCGATCAGCAGCCGCGGGCTGCTGGCCAGCGCGCGGGCGATCGCGACCCGCTGCTGCTGGCCGCCGGATAGCTCGTTGGGCCGCTGGCGTGCGTGATCGGCGAGGCCGACCAGGCTGAGCATCAGCCGCACCCGTTCTTCCCGCTGGCTCACGGGCGCTCCGGCTATCCGCAGCGGCATGCCGGCGTTCTCCGCCGCCGACAGGATCGGGATCAGCCCGAACGACTGGAAGATGAAGGCCACCGTATTCCTGCGGAACAGCATCCGCTCGCGGTCGCCCATCGCGGTCACTTCCTGGCCGGCGACCTGCACGGAGCCGCTGGATGGCCGGTCAAGCCCGCCGATGATGTTCAGCAGCGTGGTCTTGCCCGAGCCGGATCGTCCGATCAGGGCGGTCAGCTCGCCCTCCTTGATGTTGCACGACACTCCGCGCAGGGCATGCACCGCGGTACTGCCGCTGCCGTAGCTCCGGGTGACGTCGCGGACTTCGACCAGTGGCGGGGCCAGCACGCCAGTCACTGCTGCTCCTCTTGCTGGTTAGCGTCATCGGGCCAGACGCCGATATGGTCAGCCTCGGCTTCCAGGCGCACCCGGTCCCGCATGCCGAGCGGCTCGATCATGTCGCGTGGCAGCTGAAGCCGTCCGGCCCGGTCGAGGACTGCGTACTCCACCGCGTGGTGAGTCAGGCTGCCGTCCTGTCCTTCCGCTGAATGGCGCAGCGTCTCGGTCGCGGTGCGGCCGTCGGCGATCGCGATCGTGCGGCGCACCTGCGAGGACACCGCGGGGTCGTGCGTCACGACCAGGACCGTGACGCCTAGCTCTGAGTTCGCCGTCTGCAGTGCGCCGAAGACGTCGACGGCAGTCGCGCTGTCCAACTCACCCGTTGGCTCGTCGGCAAGCAGCAGATCCGGCTTGTTGGCCAGCGCGGTGGCGATCGCCGTCCGCTGCTGCTCACCACCGGACATCTGGTCGGGCCTGCGGTTGGCACAGTGCGCGACCCCCAGCACGTCGAGCAGCTCGTCAGCCCTGCGCCCGCGCGCCCTGGGGCCTGCGCCGCCGAGCCACATCGGCATGGTCACGTTCTGCCGTGCCGTGAGGTAGGGGAGCAAGTTGCGTGAAGTCTGCTGCCACACGAACCCGACCACCTTGCGCCGGTAGCCGAGCCGCTCCCGTCCCGTCATGCTGCCTAGGTCATGACCGGCGACGCGCACGGCGCCCGCGGTCGGCGAGTCCAGTCCGGCGAGTATGTTCATGAGCGTCGACTTGCCGCTGCCCGAGGCTCCCACGATGGCGGTCAGCTCGCCCGGCGCGATCAGCAAGTCGAGCCCCTGCAGTGCCTGGACCTCGATTCCCTCCGTGCGGTAGATCCGCACGAGCCGGTCACAGGCGACCAGCGCGCCCTCGCCGAAGGAACCGCGCCCGATGGCTGCCTCGTCGGCGAGCTCGCTGATCTCCGCAGCGGCGGTAATCTCGGCTCCCCCGGCGGTACTGCTACCCGTCATCGCTTTCGCGTCCTCCTTGCTTGCATCATTCGCCGACCCGCAACGCTCGCGCGACCCCGCGGAACCTGGCGGCCGCCGACTGAGTCAGCAGCGTCGCCACCGCCAGGACCAGGAGGCAGGCCGCCAGGTAGCCGAGCACCGCGTAGTCGGCACGGACCGGCACGTGCGCGGAGGTGCCGGTCAGCGGCGACAGGTCGACCGCCGATCCGAGCAGCCTGACCAGCGCCCATGCGCAGCAGACTCCGCCGACGGTAGCGGCCACGATCGCCGGCAAGACCTCGGCGACGACCATCCTCCTGGCCTGCCCTGGTGACAGGCCCATCGTCAGCAGCCTGGCCAGGGTCATCTCCCTGGGCCTGGCGCTGAGCGTCAGCATGATCGCGAGGATCACGGCGCCCAGGCCGGCGGCCGCGCCGGCTCCCTGGGCAAAGCTCACGTACGCGCCGTGCTGCAGCGGAGCTCCGGTCAGCGAGGCAAGCAGGCTGGAGCGGAAGCTGAGCGTGGCCCCTGGCAGCAGCTTGGTGACCACCGACCTGAGCTTGGCGGCATCGACGCCAGCGCCGACGATGAGCATCGTGTTCGGCGGGCCGAGGTTGCCGCCTATGGCCGGGGCGATATCCCGCTGAGGAACGACCACCAGCGGGCCGGAGCCAGGCACTCCCGGCATGCTCGTGATCTTGCCGACTACCCGCATCCGCACGGAAGCGACTCCGATGAGCACCTGCGAGCCATCCCGGAGCGATGCCGCGGCTCCGGGCGAGGCGAGCACGGGCAGGGATCCTGACGTTCCCGACGCCGACGCGCCGGTGAGCGGCCTCATGTCGACCGGCCGCAGCGGGGTGGCGCCGACCAGCGCGGCGTAGCTGGCGGGGTTCACGGCCACCACGTTGAGCGTCGTCCCGTCCGCCGCGGTTCCGGCGACCTCGGTGATGACGGCCGATCGGCTCACGCCGGGGACCGCACGGATCGCCCGCTGCGCCGCCGCGTTGAGCGGCAGGGAGCTGTTGCTCGCGTTCACGACCACGTCGGCCCCGGTCGCCCGCCAGGACGCCGCATCGTCGTCGCGCACCACGGCGGCTCGCAGCGTCGCGCCGAACGCGATCACGCCGAGCGCAAGCACGAGGGCGAATACCGGCAGCACGGTGCTCACCGAGCTGCGCACGGCGCGCGCGAGGCCAACGTAGACGCTCACCCCGTGCCGACGGCTGGTCAGCCGGACCAGCCAGCGCACGACGACGGGGTAAAGCCGCACCATCACGATCGCCGCCGGAACGGCGACGAGCGCGGGGGCGGCGCTGGTGTACCAGTCGGTACCGCCTGTGCCCTGGTTGCGCAGGACGACGATGCCGCCGACCGCCGCCGCCACCAGCGTGATGTCCAGCACCAGCCGCCTGGCCCGTT
>JASHXW010000426.1 GCA_030043395.1 Streptosporangiaceae bacterium | reverse complement strand
GAGTCGAACATCAGCTCCCCGCCGATGTTAGGCAGGCCAAGGCAGTTGCCGTAGAACGAGATTCCGCGCACCACGCCCGACAGGACGCGCCGCGTGTCCGGGGCATCGGCCGGGCCGAACCTCAGCGCGTCCATGACGGCGACTGGGCGGGCGCCCATCGCCAGGATGTCCCTGACAATGCCGCCGACTCCGGTCGCGGCGCCCTGGAAGGGCTCCACGTAGGAGGGGTGGTTGTGCGACTCGATCTTGAACGTGACCGCATATCCCTGGCCGACGTCCACGACGCCGGCGTTACCGCCGATTCCGGCGAGCAGCGCGCCGGACGGCGGTGCCTTGTCGGCGAACTGGCGCAGGTGCGCTCTCGACGACTTGTAGGAGCAGTGCTCGCTCCAGAGCACCGAGTAGATCGCGAGCTCGGAGTCGGTCGGCCTGCGGCCCAGGACAGCGCGGATGCTGGCGTACTCCTCGCCGGTCAGGCCGAGCGCACCGTACGGCTGCGGAGCATCTGGGGTTGCCGCCGCCCTGGCCACGGTGTCAGCCTGGCTCGCCGTGTCAGCGAGGCTCACCGTGCCGCCACCGGGGCGAGAATGGACTCGAAGAATGTCAGCCCGTCGGTACCAGGCCCCGTGAGCGCGTCAATGGCATGCTCCGGGTGCGGCATCAGGCCGACCACGTTGCCGGCGTCATTGGCGATTCCGGCGATCTCCGCGGCCGAGCCATTCGGGTTCCCGTCGGCGTACCGCGCGACGACCCGGCCGCCAGCCTCAAGCTGAGCCAGCGTGCCCTGGTCGGCGACGTAAGCACCTTCGCCGCTCTTGAGCACGACTGTGATCACCTCGCCGGCGGAGTAGCCGGCCGTCCATCGGGTGCTCGCGTTCTCGATCCTGACCCGGACGTCCCTGGTGATGAAGTGCAGCCCCGCATTGCGGGTCAGGGCTCCAGGAAGAAGGTGCGCTTCGCACAGGATCTGGAAGCCGTTGCAGATGCCGAGCACCGGCAGGCCGGCCCGCGCCGCGGGGACGATCTCGGCCATCACCGGCGAGAACCTGGCGATCGCCCCGCAGCGCAGGTAGTCACCATAGGAGAATCCGCCGGGCAGGATCACGGCGTCGACGCCCTTCAGGTCCCGCTCGGCGTGCCACAGTGGCACGGCGTTGCCGCCCGCCCTGGCTACCGCACGCGCGGCATCGGCGTCGTCAAGCGATCCAGGGAAGGTGACGATTCCGACTGTTACCGTCAACGGCGTCCTCGCACGGCCTGCACCGGCATGCTGGCAGGGTATCTGGTCAGCCCGCGTGCCTCAGCGCCCAGCCTGGCTGGTCGCCAACAAGCGCGTCTTCCCGCCACTCGATGCGCTTGCGCAGTTGCACCACGGTGCCGCGGCGAGGGCCGCTGCGCAGGCTCACGTCGTCGACGCACGCCCGCATGATCGCCAGGCCGCGACCGGACTCAGCCAGGAACGCGACGTCAGCGTCGCGCGCCCGGCGGCCGAGCAGCACGACCGGCCGAACCGGCGGCCTGCGCAGGTGAGCGTGCCGCGCGATCCGCACCAGCGCCGGGCTGAAACCGCGGCCGTCGTCGAACACCTCGACCACGCAGCGGTTACGGCCAACCTTGGCGACGACCTCGTACTCCTCGTTGCCGTCGGCGTGCTTCACCACGTTGGTGCACGCCTCGGTGGCGGCGAGCAGGAGGTCGGTGACCGACTCGCTATCCAGCCCCAGCCCGCCGAGCGTGTCGCCGAGTACCTGGCGCATGACGGGAATGCTCAGCGACTCGCGCGGAAGCACCAGGCAGAACCGGGCGTACTCGGCCGGCTCGCGGAAGTCCTGCACCCGAGTTCGCATTCGCCTCTCAGTCCCCCGACTTACTACCGTCCGCAGACTTCTGCCGCGCACACATCACATTGTGAGCGATTCCCACGCTGCGACAAAGTAATCATGAACTCGGGCGATCTTTGGACGAACAGTGTCGTTCTTCCAGGTCAAGAGATGGCTGCAGGGCGCGAATGCAACCAGGCGGGCCGATTATCCGGCGCCGCGAAACGCGCAATCACATCACCGGTGAACCAGGCGAATCCGGCTGTCCATCGCGAATTACGAATTCCTCGATGACGGGGTTCGCAAGCAGTTCGGCAGCGAGTCGACCGACACGGTCCAAGGCCGCTCCGGTGAGCTCGATCTCGAATCGCTTGCCCTGCCGAACCGAGACGACTTCGCCGAATCCCAGCCGGTGGCACGCCCCGGCTATCGCCTCGCCTTGCGGGTCGCGGATCTCGGGCTTCAGCATGACGTCGACCACTATCTTGGCCACACCACGACAGTACGCCTGTAGCGCACTTGACCAGCCATGCGGAGCGGGCAGTAGTGTCACAGCGGAAACAAGACAACAGCAAGTGCAAGGAGTGGCACGTGGCCGTCAAAGCTGCCGGGCAAGCTGCCTCCCGATCCCGATCACGCAAAGAACCGACAACGCATGACAAACCGGCAATGACGCCGGAGCTGATCCAGCTTCTGACTCCCGAGGGTGAGCGCACCGAGCACCCGGAGTACCCGCTCGAGATATCCGCCGACGAGATCAAGGCTCTGTACCGGGACCTGGTCCTGGTCCGCCGGATCGACTACGAAGCCATCGCGCTGCAGCGTCAGGGCGAGCTGGGCATCTGGGCCTCGCTGCTTGGCCAGGAGGCCGCTCAGGTCGGCTCGGGCCGGGCGCTCGGACCGCGTGACATGGCGTTCCCGACCTACCGCGAGCACGGAGTCGCCTGGTGCCGCGGCCTGGACCCGGCCAAGCTCCTTGAGCTGTTCCGCGGCGTCAGCCACGGCGGGTGGGACCCGCGGGCCCACAACTTCCACCTCTACACGATCGTCATCGGCGCCCAGACGCTGCACGCGACCGGCTACGCCATGGGGATCCAGCGCGACGGGGCGCTCGGCGAGGACGGCGAAGCGGCGATCGTCTACTTCGGCGATGGCGCCACCAGCCAGGGCGACGTGAACGAGTCGTTCATCTGGGCCTCGGTCACCAACGCGCCAGTTGTTTTCTTCTGCCAGAACAACCAGTGGGCCATCTCCGAGCCGCTCGAGCGGCAGAGCAGGATCCCGCTGTACCAGCGCGCCAGGGGGTTCGGCTTCCCCGGCTTGCGGGTAGACGGCAACGATGTCCTTGCCTGCCTGGCGGTGACGCGCAAGGCGTTGCAGGCCGCGCGAGAGGGCCAGGGCCCGACGCTGATCGAGGCCTACACCTACCGGATGGGCGCGCATACCACTACCGACGACCCGACCAGATACCGGCTCTCCGCCGAGCTCGAGTCGTGGAAGCTCAAGGACCCGATCGAGCGGGTCAAGCAGTACCTGATCCGCTCCGGCATGGCGAAGGAGGACTTCTTCGCCGAGGTCAGCGCGGAGGCCGACCAGGTCGGCACCAGGTTGCGCAAGGCGTGCCTGGAGATGCCCGACCCCGATCCGCTGTCGATGTTCGACTACGTCTACGCTGAGCCGACCGCCCTGCTGGCGGAGGAGCGGGCGCAGCTCGCGGACTACCTCAGCTCCTTCGAGACGCAGGAGGCGGCGCGATGACGAGCCTGACCATCTCCAGGGCACTGAACGAGGGGCTGCGCAAGGCACTCGAGAACGACTCCCGGGTGCTGATCATGGGTGAGGATGTCGGCAAGCTCGGCGGCGTCTTCCGCGTCACCGACGGCCTGCAGAAGGACTTCGGCGAGGACCGGGTCATCGACACGCCCCTGGCCGAGTCCGGCATCATCGGCACCGCCATCGGCCTGGCACTGCGCGGCTACCGGCCAGTCTGCGAGATTCAGTTCGACGGGTTCGTCTATCCCGCCTTCGACCAGATCGTCTCCCAGCTCGCCAAGATGGCCTACCGGTCACGCGGCAACCTCCGGCTTCCGGTCACTGTACGCATCCCGTGCGGCGGAGGCATCGGCGCGGTGGAGCACCACAGCGAGTCACCCGAGGCGCTGTTCGCGCACACGCCAGGGCTGCGCGTCGTTGCCTGCGGCGACCCGGCTGACGCTTTTGCGATGATCCAGCAGTCGATCAGCTGCGACGACCCGGTGATCTTCTTCGAGCCCAAGCGCAGGTACTGGGACAAGAGCGACGTGGACTTGGCCGGCGGCCTGGCCACGGCGCTGCCGCTGGACCGGGCCCGGACTGTCGTCGACGGCACCGACGTGACCTTGCTCTGCTATGGCCCGATGGTCAGGACCTGCGCGGAGGCAGCCGCTGCTGCACGGGAGGAGGGCAAGTCGGTCGAGGTGATCGACCTGCGCTCGCTGTCGCCACTGGACAACGAGGCGATCTTCGAGTCGGTGCGCCGGACTGGCCGCTGCGTGGTCGTGCACGAGGCTCCGGTGACCGGCGGCTTCGGCGCCGAGATCGCGGCCAGGGTTTCCGCCGAGTGCTTCTACCACCTTGAGGCCCCGGTCCTGCGGGTGGGCGGGTATTCCACGCCTTACCCGCCGTCCAGGATCGAGGAGTACTACCTGCCCGACCTGGACCGGGTGCTCGATGCCGTCGACCGCTCGTTCACCTTCTGAGGGGGCCGGTCATGTCAGAACTGAAGCAGTTCAAGCTCCCCGACGTCGGCGAAGGCCTGACCGAGGCGGAGATCGTCAAGTGGCATGTCCAGCCGGGCGACGCGGTCACGATCAACCAGATCATCGTCGACATCGAGACGGCAAAGGCTGTCGTCGAACTGCCCAGCCCCTACGAGGGCGTGGTGGCCGACCTGCTCGTGCCTGAAGGCGAGAGCGCCGACGTCGGCGTGCCCATCATCTCCGTTCGGGTTGGTACGGGGCCGGACTCCGGCGACGACGCAGGCAACGTCGAGGAGATCGCCTCCCCGCCTGCCGAGGGTGCCGTCGAGCCTGGCCTCTACGGCAGCCCGGCGCCCAAGACCGAGCAGGGTGGTGAGCGCCAGGCAGTGCTCGTTGGCTATGGCGTCAGGCTGGGTGCCACCAAGCGCCGGCCACGCAAGCCCGGTGCGGCCAAGCCTGCTGCGATCACGCCGGCTGCGGCTGACGACGCCTCGTCCCGGCCGCTGTCCAGGGCTCAGGCCGCCGTGGCTGAGGTGCCGGAACCCAGTGTCGCAAAAGCCACTGCTCCAAAAGTCGCCGCCGCAAGAACCAGTGCTGCCGGAGCCAGCGCGCCAGGACACGGCGCTCCAGAACACGGCAGGGCGGCTGTCCTCGCCAAGCCTCCGGTACGCAAGCTTGCCAAGGATCTCGGCGTGGACCTGGCCGAGCTGACCGGCAGCGGCCCGCAGGGGTCCATCACGCGGGCCGACGTCCAGGCCGCAGCGGAAGGCGAGGCCGCCGTGGTATCGCCCGCGGCTCTCGCCCGCCAGCCTGCCGGGGTCCTCGCATCGGTGCCGCGCGAGGAGCGGATCGCGATCCGCGGCGTGCGCAAGCACACCGCCGCCGCGGTTTCGGCCAGCGCGTTCACCGCGCCGCACGTCACCGAGTTCCTGCAGATCGACATCACCGCGACGATGGAGGCGACGGCTCGGCTGAAGTCCCTGCCGGACTTCGCGGGCATCCGGGTCTCACCGCTCCTGCTCGTGGCCAGGGCCCTGCTCTTGGCGGCCAGCCGGCATCCGATGATCAACTCGTCCTGGGACGAGGCCGCCGGCGAGATCGTCGTCAAGCACTACGTCAACCTCGGAATCGCCGCCGCGACCGACCGTGGCCTCGTCGTGCCGAACGTCAAGGACGCGCACGCCCTGAACCTCACCGGCCTCGCTCAGGCGCTCGAAGAGCTCGCCGATGTCGCCAGGGCTGGCAAGGCGACGCCAGCTGACCTGACCGGCGGAACGATCACGATCACCAACGTCGGCGTGTTCGGCGTCGATGCCGGCACCCCGATTCTCACCCCCGGCGAAGCGGCGATCCTCGCCTTCGGCCGGGTGAAGGACGCACCGTGGGTAGTCGACGGAGAGCTGGCAGTCCGCAAGGTCTGCACGCTCTCCCTGTCCTTCGACCACCGGATCGTGGACGGCGACCTGGGGTCGGCTGTGCTGCGGGACGTCGGTGCGATGCTGACCGATCCGCTTCAGATGCTGGCCTGGTCCTGAGCGGTGCTGGCCCGGTCATTAGGGGCGAACGACTACAACGAGCGATCGGAGCGCAATGATCAGGCACGTCGTGCTGTTCACCTGGCAGGACGGAACCACGCAGGAGCAGAAGCAGGCAGTGGGCACCGCCCTGGCGGCACTTCCGCCTCTCATGGAGGGCCTGCAGAGTTACGCCTACGGACACGACGCCGGCCTAGTCGAGGGCAACGCCGACTTCGCCGTCGTCGCGGACTTCACCGACGAGCAGTCCTACCTCGCCTACCGGGAGCACCCAGCGCACCTGGAAGCCATCAGGACCGCGATCCAGCCGATCGCGCGCTCACGCACGTCTGTGCAGTACCGGGTCTGAGCGGGTAACCGGTCAGAAGCCAGATTCGGGCAGCTCCATCAGGTCAAGCGAAGTCGTTTCTGCGATCTCGCGTTCCACCGCCAGCCTGGGCAGCACGGTCTCGGCGAAGAACCGAGCCGCCGCGACCTTGCCCTGGTAGAAGGAGCTGTCGTCGTGCCCGCCCGGGCTGGAGTGCGGTGCGTCGAGCGCCTTGATCGCGACCTCCGCCTGCCTGACAAGCAGCCAGCCAACGACCAGGTCGCCGAGCGCGAGCAGCAGCCTGGTGGTGTTCAGGCCCACCCGGTTGACCTCGGCGGGCTGCTCCAGGCTGCCTGCCAGGTAGCCGTGCAGCGCGGCGAGTATGGCCTCGACGTTGCCTACCGCCTTGGCCAGCGCCTCGCGCTCCTTCTTCAGCCGGCCGTTGCCGTGCTCGGCTGCGGCGGTCTGCCTGATCTCGCCGAGCAGGGACCCGAGTGCCTCGCCCTGGTTGCGGACGATCTTGCGGAAGTACAGGTCCATGCCCTGGATCGCGGTGGTGCCCTCGTAAAGGCTGTCGATCTTGGCGTCCCTGATGTACTGCTCGATCGGGTAGTCCTGCAGGAACCCCGAGCCGCCGAAGGTCTGAAGCGATAGCGTCAGCATCTCGTACGCCCGCTCCGACCCAAGACCCTTGACGATGGGAAGCATCAGGTCGTTCATCGCGACTGCGTGCTCGTCGGTGGTCCCCGCCGCATTCGCCACCTGCACCGCGTCCTGGAACGTGGCCGTGTAGAGCAC
>JASHXW010000425.1 GCA_030043395.1 Streptosporangiaceae bacterium | reverse complement strand
GCGGTCGCCCGACCGGACGCGCGCTTGGCGGCCGGCAGCCTGGCGCCGGCAGGGGTCGGGTAAGGAGTATCCGGCCCGCTTGACTGCTGCGGTGGTCCAGATACAGGCTCAGCCGACTTTGGCCCGGTTAGGTCCGACATCTCCGGCAGGTGGGTACGGCCCCGACTCACGGGGGATCAGCGTAGTCATATCGGTACGACTGTGACGGCCAAACGCCGCTCCAGCCTTTAGCTGCGGGCCATCAACAGGCTCATGGCCTCTGCTCTCGTTCCGTCCGAGCTGCGGAAACAGCCACGGACCGCGGAGGTCACCGTCTTGGCGCCCGGCTTGCGCACACCCCGCATTGCCATGCACAGGTGCTCGGCTTCCACCACAACGATAACGCCTCGCGGCTCAAGCACCTCCATCAGCGAGTCGGCGATCTGACTGGTCATCCGCTCTTGCACCTGCGGTCGCCGCGCGTACACGTCGACCAGCCTGGCGAGCTTCGACAGCCCGGTGATCTGGCCCTTCTCATTCGGGATGTACCCCACGTGAGCGTGGCCGAAGAACGGAGTCAGGTGATGCTCGCAAGTCGAGAACAACTCGATGTCGCGAATCAGCACCATCTCGTCATGGTCAGCATCGAAGACGGTCGTCAGGACGTCCTTGGGATGCTGGCCGAGGCCGGCGAACTGCTCGGCCATCGAGCGTGCCACCCGCGCCGGCGTGTCCTTGATGCCTTCCCGCTCCGGGTCCTCGCCGATGGCAAGCAGGATCTCGCGGACCGCGCGCTCGATTCTGGGAAGGTCGACTGGCTCGCTCAACGAGGATTGCCGTACGAGCCGTCGCCGTCGGGATCGGCCCCGCCAGAGTCGGGTCCGAACGGCCCGCTGATCGGGTCCATGCCGAACGGATCGGGCATCGAGCCCGGCGTGCTGCCATACCCGCTGGCCACGCCCAGGTTCGACGCCTGGCCGTTGCCGGCCCGCGGCAGGTCCTTGCCGTCGGACGCGGCGGTAAGCGCGAGCTCCTTCGGCGTCAGCACTGGCGGGCGGTCGGACGGCATCCGCTTGCCGTAGCCGGTGTAGGAACCGCGAGAAGGCCGCTTCTGGACTGGCGCGAAGATCTCGAGCACCTGGTCACGCGAGAGCGTCTCGTGCTCCATGAGCTGCAGCACCAGCGAGTCGAGCACGTCGCGGTACTGGACCAGGACCTCCCAGGCCTCGTCGTGCGCCGACTCGATCAGCCGCCGCACCTCGTCGTCGATCGCCGATGCGATCTCCTCGGAGTAGTCCCTGGAGTGCGACATCTCCCGGCCGAGGAACGGCTCGGAGTCACCCGTGCCGAACTTGCGCGCGCCCAGGCGCTCGCTCATGCCGTACTCGGTGATCATGCCCCTGGCAATCGAGGAGGCCTTCTCGATGTCGTTGGCCGCGCCAGTGGTCGGCTCGTGGAACACGAGCTCCTCTGCCGTGCGCCCGCCGAGCAGCATCGCGAGCTGGTCCATCATCTCGGCCCTGCTGACCAGGAACTTGTCCTCCGACGGTGCGGCCGCCGTGTAGCCGAGGGCGCGACCGCGCGGGATGATCGTGATCTTGTGCACCGGGTCGGCGTTCGGCATCGCGTGCCCGACGAGCGCGTGACCGCCCTCGTGGTAGGCGATGATCTTGCGCTCCTTCTCCGAGAGCAGCACGCTCTTGCGCTTCGGGCCAGCCGTTACCCGGTCGATCGCCTCCTCGAGGTTGGCCATCGAGATCTGGGTCTGGTTGCCGCGCGCGGTGAGCAGCGCGCCCTCGTTGATCACGTTGGCCAGGTCCGCGCCGGTGAAGCCAGGCGTGCGGCGGGCGATCACGTCAAGGTCGACGTCGGGGCCGAACGGCTTGCCGCGCGCGTGCACGCGCAGGATTCCCTTGCGGCCAGCCAGGTCGGGCTGCGCGACGACGATCTGCCGGTCGAACCGGCCCGGCCGCAGCAGGGCGGGGTCGAGGATGTCTGGCCGGTTCGTCGCCGCGATGACGATGACGCCGCCCTTGGTGTCGAACCCGTCCAGTTCGACAAGCAGCTGGTTCAGGGTCTGCTCGCGCTCGTCGTGCCCGCCGCCGAAGCCCGCGCCACGGTGCCGGCCGACGGCGTCGATCTCGTCGACGAACACGATGGCCGGTGCGTTGGCCTTGGCCTGCTCGAACAGGTCGCGCACCCGGGACGCGCCGACGCCGACGAACATCTCGACGAAGTCCGAGCCAGAGATGGAGTAGAACGGGACGCCAGCCTCGCCGGCGACCGCGCGCGCCAGCAGCGTCTTGCCGGTTCCTGGCGGGCCGTACAGCAGGACGCCCTTGGGGATCTTGGCGCCGATCGCCTGGAACTTGGCCGGAGTCTGCAGGAACTCCTTGATCTCCTCGAGTTCCTCGATGGCCTCGTCGGCACCTGCCACGTCGGCGAACGTGGTCTTCGGCGTGTCCTTGGTGATCAGCTTCGCGCGGGACTTGCCGAAGTTCATCACCCGCGAGCCGCCGCCTTGCATCTGGTTCATGAAGACGAAGAACAGCAGGAAGATCACGATGAACGGCAGCCAGCTCAGCAGCACGCTGAGCAGGGAGTTGCCCTGCGGGTCGAGCACGTTGTAGCCGCCGGGCAGCTTCCCGGCGTCGCTTTGCGCCTGCAGGGTCTTGGCGATCTGGTTTTCCTGGTTGCCAACCCAGGCGGCCTGGTAGGACTTGCCGGTCTTGGTGGTGACCTGGATCTGCTGGATCGGGACGTCGAGCGTGGCTTGCTTCACCTGGCCGCTCTCGACCAGGCGAATGATCTCGGAGGTATTCGCCTTCTGGTACTGGGCCGTGCCAGTGAACTTGAGCACGACCACGAGCAGCACGAAGACGAGCAGGATGACAAGCACCCAGCTGCGGAAGATGCGCTTCAGATCCATCGATAAACGGCCCTGGCGAGCCGGGCCGGTACCTCCTGCCGAGCCTCGTGTCCCGCCGCCTGCCGGCAGGAGCGCAGAACGTCCGAGCATCCCATGCGCGGTATCCCACTCCTTCCCGCGTGCAACGCGAGAAATTCCGACGGTACACCGCGCCGGTTAACACCGGCACGTAGGCGGCACTTCAGGAAGCCGCGTGCCCTATGCTCCGCCTCTACCCCAAGTAAACGCGATTCAACTTCGGATCTGTTCCCCGCGTCCGTTCGTCGCGCGCGACCAGGCTACCCGCCGTAGGCATGCGGTGCGAGCGTGCCGATGAACGGCAGGTTGCGGTACCGCTCGGCGTAATCCAGGCCGTATCCGATCACGAACTCGTCGGCGATCTCGAACCCGGTGTAGGCGACGTCGACCGGCATCTGCGCCGCCGCTCGCTTCCTGAGCAGAACGCACACCTGCACCGAGGCAGGCTCCCTGGACCGCAGGTTCTGAACCAGGTAGGACAACGTCAGGCCAGAATCGACGATGTCCTCGACGACGAGCACGTGCTTGCCGCTGATGTCGGAGTCCAGGTCCTTCAGGATCCGGACCACGCCGGAGGAGGTTGTGCCCGATCCGTAGGAGGAAATCGCCATCCAGTCCATGCTCACCGGGTTGTGCATGGCCCTGGCGAGGTCGGCCATCACCATCACCGCGCCCTTGAGCACGCCGACGAGAAGTAGCTCGCGGCCCGCGTAGTCAGCGTCGACTTGCGCCGCGAGCTCGGCGATCCTGGCCTGCAGCTGCTCGGGGGTGATCAGCACTGCGAGCAGGTCCGAGCCCATGTCCGTGGCGTCCACGCCGGCCTCCGTTCACGATCGGGTCGTGAAGTGCAGCCTGCCATATTCGCGGTGGCACGCGATGCCACCAGGCAGCGCGGCGTGCCGCTGGCCGTGCCATCGGGTGACCAGGGCGTCGAGCGCCGTCACGTGCCGGGCGGTCAGCGACCCGGCCGGCGCTCCCGCCGTGATGGCCGCCTGCCGCAGCACCCTGCTCCTGATGGCCGCTGGCATGCCGGCGAGCGCGGCCACGTCCAGGCCTGCGTCGAAGTCCATGCCGTCAGCGGACTGCAGGGCGGACGCGGCCACGGCGTCGAGCACGTCGGCATCGGCCCTGAGCTGGTCTGCCGTCCTGGCCAGCGCCTCAGTCACCCCAGGTCCGAGCAGCTCCTCCATCAGTGGCAGGACCTGCCGCCTGACTCTGGTCCTGGCGTAGGACGGGTCCGCGTTGTGCGGGTCCTCCCAGGGCTGGAGTCCTTGCGCCGCGCACGCGGCCTGTGTCTGGCTGCGCCGCAGCGCGAGCAGCGGGCGCAGGTAGCAGC
>JASHXW010000424.1 GCA_030043395.1 Streptosporangiaceae bacterium | reverse complement strand
GCCAGTCGGTGATCGACGGGCTGCTGCGCCAGGAGTACGAGGCGAAGCAGCCGTTCGCCGGGCGGGCGGTCGCGGCCTGCCTGCACGTGACGGCGGAGACGGCCGTTCTGGTGAGGCTGATCACTGCCGGCGGCGGGCGCGTCCACCTGGCGGCCTCGAACCCCCTGTCCACCCAGGACGACATCGCGGCGGCGCTGGCGACCAGGGCAGGAGTGTTCGTTAATGCCAGAGCGGGTGTTGACCGGGAAACCTACTATTCCCACATCCACCGCGCCCTGGACGGAGCGCCCGACCTCGTCGTAGACGACGGCTGCGACCTGGTGAACACGATGCATGCGGAGCGTCCCGAGCTGCTGGCCGGAGTCGTCGGCGGCTGCGAGTCGACATCGACCGGCGTGGCCAGGCTGCGCCGGATGGCGGCGGCCGGCTCGCTTGGGTTCCCCATGGTGGCGGCGGACTCCTCGGTGACGAGGCGGATGTTCGACAACGGCTACGGGACCAGTCAGTCGGTGATCGACGGCCTGCTCCGGGCAACGAACGTGCTGCTAGCCGGCAAGACCATGGTGATCGCCGGCTACGGGTCCTGCGGGAGGGTCATCGCCGGGCGAGCGGCCGGCCTCGGGGCGCACGTGATCGTCACCGAGGTCGACCCGGTCAGGGCGCTGGACGCGATCATGCGCGGGTACCGGGTGCTGCCGATGGCGCAGGCCGCGCCGCTCGGCGACGTGTTCGTCACCGCGACCGGATCGCGGGACGTCATCACCGCCGAGCACCTGGCGGCGATGAAGGATGGCGCGATCCTGGCCAATGCCGGTCACTTCGACGTCGAGATCGATGTTCGCGCGCTGGCTGACCTTGCTGTCGAGGTCAACCGCGACGTTCGCCCGCATGCCGACGAGTACGTGCTCGACAGCCGCCGGCGCCTGATCCTGCTCGCCGATGGCCGGGTCGTGAACCTGATCGCGGCAGAAGGCAACCCGGCCGCTGTCATGGACCTGTCCTTCGCCGCGCAGGCACTCGCCCTGGTCTGGCTGATCAGCGGTGAGCCAGGGCTGCCCGCGGGGGTGCACCAGATGCCAGCGGCCATCGATGCCGAGGTTGCCAGGCTCACGCTGGCCGCGGTAGGCGCGCAGATCGACGTGCTGACCACGGCGCAGCAGGAATACCTCACATCCTGGCATCACGGCAGCTGAAGTGTCAGGCTGCAGGCTGGCAGGTGGCACGCTATAGGTGTGACTACGCATAGCGCCGCAGACCCGCTCCTGCCTGGCCTGCGCGAGCCAGGCAACCGGGTGAGCCGCAAGGCGATCGGCTACTGGACCGCGCGGGCGTGCCTTGGCGCGGCGTTCATCGTCGCCATCGAGCTCGTCGCGGCCGGGCTGAGCGGCTTCTCGTCACCGTGGCAGGCGGCCATCGCGGTGACCGTCGTCGTGCTCGGCGCGCACGCGGTGATCATGCCGCGCTGGCGCTACCGGGTGCACCGCTGGGAAGTCACCGACCAGGCGCTGTACACCAGGTCGGGCTGGTTCTCGGTGCACTGGCGGATCGCGCCCATCAGCCGGATCCAGACGATCGACAGTCACCGGTCGGTCGGCGAGCGCATCTTCGGCCTTGCCAACGTCACTGCCACGACAGCATCGGCGGCCGGGCCGGTGCGGATACACGGGCTCGACCGGGCGCTCGCAGACCGGCTGCTCGATCAGCTTGCGGTCGCTACCGGCCACGCTCCGGGTGACGCGACGTGACCGCACCCGAAACTACGGGAGACAAGTCTGAGACCGGATCTGCCCGAGCCGTAGAAGCGCCGCCTGCGGCGGCGGCTCCAGACGGGGTGGCTCCAGACGGGGCGGCTGCAGACGGGGCGGCTCCAGACGGGGCGGCTCCAGACGGGGCCGGACCGGGGCGCGTCGCCGCGACGCCGGACGGGCCAGATGAGGCAGTGCTAGCCAGCGCCGACATCGCCGCACCCGGGTTCGCTGACCCGCAGGCCCGATGGCGGCGGCTCAGCGCGCGGAGCATGATCGTGCGGCCGCTGACTGACCTGGCCAGGCTGCTACCGCTGATCGCCGGGCTGCTGATCCTGCACGCACGGACCGGAGTCGACCTGATCTGGGGCATCGCCGCGGCTGTGCTCGCGGTCGTGACCGGACTCACCCACTGGGCCACGACCAGGTACCTGGTCACTGACGAGCGCCTGTACCTGCGGCATGGGTTGTTCAACCAGAAGCGGCTGTCGGTCGCCAGGGACCGGATCCGCTCCGTGGACGTGACCGCCCACCTCTTGCACAGGATGCTCGGCGTCTGCCGGGTCAGCATCGGCACCGGGCGGAACGACTACCGATCTGGCGAGGGCTTCCGGCTGGACGGCCTGACCAGACGGGATGCCGAGTCGCTGCGCGTCCTGCTCCTGGCCGGGCCGGGCAGCGCCGGGGGTATCGCGAGCTACGCGGATGGTCCAAACACCTCTGTTGCCGGGGACGCCGCGGCGGGTCCGGCCGCGCGCGATGGAACCGGCGCGCCAGAGGAATCGGCGAGCGGGGAAGTGGCAGGGGAAATCGTCAGGCTGCGCCTGGGGTGGCTCCGGTTCGCGCCGCTCACCATGACGGGCCTGGTGGTGCTCGGAGTTCTGTTCGGAACCGCCGTGCAAGTGACTGACGGGGGCAACTACAACTTCGCGGCCTCCGGACCCGTGCGGCGCATCGTCTCGGACTACGCGGCCTTGTCGCTCAGCGAGCGGGTCGTCGCCGGGATCGCCGTGGCGATCATCGGCTATGTCCTGATCGCCATGATCGGCTATGTCGCCGTGTACTGGAACTTCCAGCTGGCCAGGGACGGCCGCGAGAACCTCAGGGTTACCCGCGGCCTGCTGTCGGTGCGGGCGACGACGATCGCGCTCAGCAGGTTGCGCGGGGCCGAGATCAGCGAGCCGCTGCTGCTCCGCGCCGCCCGCGGGGCGCGCTGTACCGCCATCACCACCGGACTGCTGGCGGGCCGGGGGTCGGAGCACGAGGGCTCGGTGCTGGTGCCGCCCGCACCTGCCACCGTGGCCATCGATGTCGCGGTCGGCGTCCTTGGAGTGCGAGATGAGCTGTTTTCCGGTCCGCTCGAGCGGCACGGTTCGGCGGCGCGCAGGCGCCGGTTCGTCCGCGCACTCGCCGGTGCCGCCGTCATCGTCGCGGCGATCAGCGTCGCCACGGTGTTGCGGCACGGGCCGGTCTGGATACCGCTCGGCTCGCTCCTGCTGCTGCCTCTGGCGTGGATTCTTGCGGTCGACCGTTACCGCAGCCTGGGGCACCGGCTCGAGGGCGGCTGGCTGGTGACCAGGATGGGCAGCCTCGCCAGGCGCCGCAGCGTCATCGAGACCGACGCCATCATCGGCTGGCGGATCCACCAGACGTGGTTCCAGCGTCGCCAGGGCCTGATGACGCTGACGGCGACGACAGCGGCCGGCCAGCAGCACTACTCGGTGCACGACGTTCCGGTATCGCGGGGGCTGGCGATTGCAGCGACGGCATCCCCGGGGCTGGTAGAGCCCTTCCTCATGGCCGACTAGTACCCGGACGGCTAGCACCAGACGGCTTGTACCCGGACGGCTAGATGCGTGGCGCCTTGAAGCCGGACATCTAGAACGGAGCCTTGAAGCCGAAGTCCTCGGCCGGCTCCGCCGCAGCCCGAGCTGTCTCCCCGAAATCGGCGGTCTGGTCAGCCTCGGTCACATCGACCGGGGCTTCGGCTGCCTGTGGTGCCTCGGCGTGCTCCGCTGGCCCGGCTACCGCTGGCCCGGCTACCGCTGGCCCGGCTGCCGCTGGCCCGGCTACCGGCGGCGTGGCTACCGCTGGCGCGGCTACGGTGGCTGCGGCGTCCTGCATCGGCAAGCCCGGCGGGGCGACTGGGCCCTGCGTTGCCGAGGTGAAGGGGAGCGTTCCCTGCGGCCCGGCAACGGGCACCTGCTGATCCAGCCTGGCGCTCATCCTGGCGTACTCCCGGTCGCGGCGAACGGTGAGCACCGCGGCAAGGAACGCGGCGGGCGGCGTACCGGGCGGAGGCGGCGGGCTTATCTGGGCCGCGACCGCATCAGCGATCTGGACGCCGAGATGATCACGGGCCGCCGGGGTGAGCTGGTAGTACCTGCGCAGGTAACTGCTGGCGGCGGCAGCAGTCTGGTCAGAGAGCCGGGAGACCTCCAGGTGCTGTGCCCAGCCAGCCAGCGGAGGCGGGACGACGGTGAAGGCCGGAGCGAGGTACGGCCGGTTGGGTACCCGCTCCTGGATGACGAACGTGCCGGCGAACATGTCGCCGAGCCGCTTGCCCTTCTTCGAGATCATCGAGGTGATCAGCCCGGCAGGAAGGCCGAAAACGGCTAGCGGGCTCCAGAACTCTATGAACGCCAGCGACAGCGCTCGTATCAGCGCCTGCCTGAACCGCACGGGACCGCCGTCATCGCTGACGACCCGGATGCCCATGGCCATCTTGCCAAGCGTCTTGCCGCGGCTCAGCGTCTCGAAGATGACCGGGTAGCCGATCACGGTCAGCTCGATGCCCGCGATCAGGACGGCCGCGGCCGAGGCGCCGTTCAGATGCGGGGCGGCAGTGACGGACACGACGATCTCGACGAGGATCAGGATCGGAATCTGGACCAGAACATCCAGCAGGAGCGCGATGATCCGGGTGGGAAACCTGGCGACCGCGAGTTCGAGAACGACAGCCTCGCCGGTCACCACCTCGGCCACAGCGATTCCTCCCCATCGGTCCGCATCGCCGGTATTTCCTGTCCGGGCCAAGACTATCCAGCACCCTCGCCTGTAGTCTCCAGCCGTGGACACCGAAGTGTTCGTCGCGCAGCACCAGGCGGAGTGGGCCCGCCTGGACAAGCTGGCCCGGCGTCGCCGCAGGTTGTCCGGCGAGGAGATCGACGAGCTCGTCAGGCTGTACCAGCAGACGGCTACTCATTTGTCGGCCTTGCAGGCGGCTGGCCTGGACATGGCGCTGACTGGCCGGCTGTCCAGTCAGCTGGCCAGGGCTCGAGCCGCGGTCACCGGCGCGCAGTCCTCAGGCTGGTCAGCGGTCGGCCGGTTCGCCACGATCTCGTTCCCCGCTGCCGCGTACCGGGCGCGATGGTGGTGGCTCGGCAGCGCGGCCGGATCCATCCTGTTCGCGGTTCTCATCGGCTACCGGGTAGCACATTCGCCAGCACTGCAAGTCGAGTACCTGTCGCGTTCACAAGTCAAGAACCTCGTCAATCATCAGTTCCGGCACTACTACTCGGCCTACAACGCGCAGTCTTTCGCCGCGCATGTCTGGACGAACAACGTCGTGGTCGCCGCCGAGACCGTCCTGTCCGGGCTGCTCCTCGGCCTGCCAGTCCTCTACATCTTGTTCAGCAATGCGCTCAACGCTGGCCTGGAGGGCGGCCTGATGGCCGCGTACGGCAAGTCGGGGGAGTTCTGGACGCTGATCCTTCCGCACGGGATGCTCGAGCTGAGCGCGATCTTCCTGGCCGCCGGGGCAGGCCTGAAGCTCGGCTGGACGGTCGTCAGTCCAGGCCACCGCCCCCGAGTTCAGGCGCTGGCCGAGGAGGGGCGCGCACTGATCACCGTGGCCATCGGCCTGGTGTTCGCGCTGCTGGTCTCCGGGCTGATCGAGGCGTTCGTGACGCCGTCGCCCCTGCCCGCCTGGGCGAGGATCGGAATCGGCGCGGTCGCCGAGACCGCCTTCTTGTCCTACGTGATCTACTTCGGCCGCCGGGCGGTCGCGGCCGGGGAGAGAGGCGACATCGTCGAGGTGCCCGATACGCTGCCCGTTGTGGGCTAGCTGGCCGGCCGCGCGCGGTCCTGCGACCTGTCGCTGAAGGTCAATCCAGGCCCGCTCGCCAGCGCACACCTACTTACAGCCGGCCGCTGGCCTTCAGGCTCAGGTAGGCATCGGCCAGGGCCGGCGGGAGCCGGTCAGGAGGCGCGTCCACGACCTCCACGCCGTTGCGCCGCAGCAGTGCGGCGATGTGCGCCCGGCCAGCCTGGGTGCCGAGGGCAGCTGCAGCCTGGTAGATGGCCGCCGTATCACCTCGGCCGGAGGTCATCTGCTCGACGGCCGGATCGGAGACTGCTGCGATCAGCACCTGGTGCCTGGCGGTCAGCAAGTGCACGCGCGGGAGCAGCCCTTCCTCGATGGCAGCCGGGTTGAGGTCGGTCAGGAACACCACAAGGCAGCGCTGCCTGGCGATTCCAAGCACGGCAGCGGCCATCAGCCCGACGTCCGGCTCGATCAGGCCAGGCTCCAGTACGGCCATCTCGCTAGTGATGGCAGCAAGTGCGGAATCGCGCTGCGCGCCGACCACCCTGGCGCGCACTCGCCGGTCCACGGCAAGGAGGTCGACGCGATCGCCCGCCCGGATGGCTAGCGCTGCCAGGAGCAGCGCTGCGTCCATCGACGCGTCGAGGCGGGTAATGCCGCCGACCCGCCCGGCCGAGGTCCGGCCGGTGTCAAGCACGATCACGATCCGGCGATCGCGCTCGGGTCGCCAGGTCCGTACCAGCACGTCGGCCTGCCGCGCCGAAGACCGCCAGTCGATCGAGCGGACATCGTCGCCGAGCACGTAGGTGCGGAGCGAGTCGAACTCGGTGCCCTGACCACGCACCATCGAGCGGTGCTGGCCGTCAAGCTCGCGGAGCTTAGCTAGTTTCTCCGGCAGGTGCCTGCGGCTGAGGAACGGCGGGAGCACCCGGATCGTCCACGGGGCTCGCAGGTTGCGCTGGCGTCCCGCCAGGCCGAGCGGGCCAAGCGAGCGGACCGTGACCAGCCCGCCGGGGAAGTCGCCGCGGCGCTGCGGATGCAATGTCGTCGTCAAGGTGACCTGCTCGCCGGGCAGCAGGTGAACCCGGGCCCGGGCCGGCTGCGCGCCCGTGCTCGGCTGCCAGCCGTCCCTGACCGTGCCCCGGACCGTGCGGCGACCGTTGTTCACCAGCGTGAGCGTGACCGTCCCGGTCCTGCCGAGCTGGATCTTCGCATCGCCGGCTGTCCGGCTGACCCCGACGCTGCGGACCCGGCCGGCCGCGATCAGGTCGACCGCGATCGCGATCAGGACGACCGCGTTCACCAGGACCAGCGTCGAGCCGTTCCCGACCACCAGGATCACGAACCCGCCCACCAGCGCGACGAGCGCCGCGCGCCCAGTCAGCGTCATCGCGGAACGGGCACTGACGCCAGCAGCCCCTGCAGCACTCCATCGGCCGTCGCCCCGTCCAGTTCGACCTCAGGCCGGAGCTGGATGCGGTGCCGAAGCGTCGGCATGGCCAGCGCCTTCACGTCGTCGGGGGTGACATAGTCCCGCCCGGACAGCCAGGCCCACGCACGGCTGGTCGCGAGCAGGGCCGTGGCCCCGCGGGGAGACACGCCAAGCCGCAAGGACGGCGAGGTGCGCGTGGCG
This sequence comes from Streptosporangiaceae bacterium, assembly GCA_030043395.1. Next base: position 1,693 of record JASHXW010000424.1, on the reverse strand, counting down.
CGGCAGACGTCCACGATGTACCCCGTCACGTCGGCGGTGACATGGATCTGGCGAGCTTGTTCCTTTGCGTGGGCGAGATCTTGCGGGCCGGCGACCCGCCTGATCCCGGCCGCCGCCAGGTCGCGCGGGTCAAAGCCGGCCGCGTGCCGGCTGAGTATCGAGATCTCGTCAGCCCGCTCGGGCAGCGGCACAGTCAGCTTGAGCAGGAATCTGTCCAGCTGCGCCTCGGGCAGCGGGTACGTGCCCTCGTACTCCACCGGATTCTGCGTCGCCGCGACTAGGAACGGCACGGGCAGCGGGCGGGGATCGCCCTCGACGGAGACCTGCCGCTCCTGCATGGCCTCGAGCAGAGCCGCCTGGGTCTTCGGCGGCGTGCGGTTGATCTCGTCGGCGAGGAGCAGGTTAGTGAACACCGGTCCGGCCCGGAACTCGAACCGAGCGGTCCGGGCGTCGTAGATCAGCGAGCCGGTGACGTCGCCTGGCATCAGGTCAGGCGTGAACTGCAGCCGTTTGCCCTCCAGGGACAGAGCGCTGGCCAGGGCACGCACGAGAAGCGTCTTTGCCACGCCGGGCACGCCCTCAAGCAGCACGTGGCCCTCGCAGATCAGGGCGATGAGCAGGCCGCTGATCACGCCCTCCTGGCCTACCACCGCCTTGCCGACCTCCGTTCGCACGTCGGCAAGCGCGGCGCGGGGCCCGGAGCCGGCACTGGTGCCGGGGGTGGCGCTGGCGCTAGTGCCCGTGTCTGGGCCGGTGCTCGGTTCGGAGCCCGGATAGGTGCTCGCGGCGCTCGCAGCCGCTCCTGGGCCGTTGTCAACGCCGGTGCCCACGCCGGAGATCCCGGCGGGCTCTACGGCGGCCGGATCATAGCCAGTCACTGCGAACGGACCTCTCTTTCCAGTTCGTCGAGATTACGAGCCAGGGCCAGGAGCTCGGCGTCGGAGGCCGGCGCTGGCCCGTACAGGATCGCCACTATCTCGGCCCGCCCCAGATGTGAGCGGCCTGCCAGAGCCTGCGAAACATCATCGGCCGAGGCGCCGGCTGCCAGGCCAAGTGCGGGGCGGATGCGGCCGATCATCGCGGTGCGCAGCGCGGTCGCGGCCCGGTCCCTGGCCCGCCTGGACCCGTACAACCGGGCGTGGCCCTCGACCGTCTCCGAGGCGCGGACCACGACAGGCAGCCGCTCGGCGATCAGCGGCCCGAACCGGCGGCCCCGCCACGCGATGACGAGCAAGACCACCACGCAAAGCTGCAACAGCAGCAACTGGAAGCGCAGCGGGACAAGTGGCGGCTGGGCCTGACCTGGCTGGCCGACAGGATGAGCCAGCCTGGAGATCGTCCGCGTGGTGGTGGGCTGCGGGGTCAGCCAGACGATCGTGCGGTGCGCGTTCAGCAAGTTCAGGGCTAGCGCGGCGTTGCCGTTAGCGGCCAGGAAGCCGTTGGAAAGCGGCGCCCCGCTGCCCAGGACCGTGATTGCCCGGCCGGCAGTTCGGTACCGGACCAGCGACGGGTACCCGCCGACGGGATAGCAGCGGACGGCCGGGATAGAGACCGTGTACGCGTACCCGGCCACGTTGGCCGATCCGGCTAGCTTCGCCGCCGTGAGACCGCAAGCTGGCCGAATCGCCAGCGGGCTCGCTGAAGTGGGCCTTCTTTGAACGGAGACCCCCGGCGCAAGTGTGGCCAAAGAAGC
>JASHXW010000423.1 GCA_030043395.1 Streptosporangiaceae bacterium | reverse complement strand
GCCCGCTCGGCCCCGCCTGCCCGCTCGGCCCCGCCGGCACTATTGAGGCCATCGGCCGCCGCTTGCATGGCGCCGTAAGACGTCGCGAATCCGCTTATCAGCGCGATCATCTCCAGCTTCACGCCGGTGTCGAGCCCGCTGTCGTCAAGTAGCCCGAGGAAGTAGTCCATGTACCGCAGGCCGTTCGGGCCCGGTATCGCCGGGCGATGTAGCAGGACGGGTAGCCATGGGTGACGCCGTGCTACGTCGCGCGCCTGGCGCGCTAGGTCCGTGATGGCCGCTCGCCGGGAGGCCGGGTCAGGCGGCCCTGTCGCGCGAACATGCTCGGCCGGATAGACGTACTCGGCGCAGAGCTGATCGATCATGAGCTCGACGAGGTGGTCCTTCGTCGGCACGTAGTTGTACAGCGACATCGTCGCGATGCCGAGGGCATCGGCGACCCGGCGCATGGTCAGGGCATCAGGACCGTCGCCGTCGGCGATCTCGATCGCGGCGCGCGCGATGGCGGCCCGGTCGTGTCGCGGCCGAGGCCCGCGGCTCCCGCGCTCAGGCAACTCCCAGATGGCCCGGGTTTCAGCGTGCATCGTACGTAGTATACGATCGAGCCAAACGACGTACGGCATAAGTAGATTCTCGCGCCACATGCCCGCAGCCAGAGAACGAGCAAGGAACGAGCCAGGGAACGCCGAGGAACGAGCCAAGGAAGGCACCGCCACTCGTGAAGACAGTGACAGAAACCACCCAGATCTCGGCTCCGTCCAGGCCGATACCGCGGCGCGTCATGGCCGCGCGCCGCCTGGCCCGCCAGATCCCGCGCGGTTCCTACGAGGTCGCGTGGGAGCCAGGCCTGCGAGTTCCCGCCGAAGACGGCAGCGCCCTGGTCACCGACCACTACCTCCCCGCCACCGGCGATGCCCGGCCCGCCGTCCTGATCCGCACGCCGTATGGCCGGGGCTTCCCGTGGGACGCCATCTACGGAGTCGCGCTCGCCGAGCACGGCTTCCACGTGGTGATCCAGAGTTGCCGGGGAACGGCCGGGTCGCAGGGGACGTTCCGCTGGTGCCACGACGAGGCGGCCGACGGGCTCGCGGCGCTCGCCTGGCTGCGGGAACAGCAGTGGTTCAGCGGCGTTCTCGGAACGATCGGACCGAGCTATCTCGGCTACACCCAGTGGGCGCTGGCAGCGCAGGCACCGCCTGAACTGAAGGCCGCCGTGGTGCAGGTCGGCATGCACCGGCCGTACGACGCGTTCTATCCCGGCGGCGTGTTCGCGCTGGAGAACGCGCTGGTCGGCGGCGTCGGAACCGCCTACTGGCGGCGCGGGTTCCTGCGCATGACGGCGGCCGGCATCCGGTTGCAGGCTCGCTTCCGGCGCATCACCAGGACCTTGCCCCTGACCAAGGCGTTCGCCGACGCGTTCGGCAGCCACCTGCCTGAGGCGGCGCAGTGGCTGAGCCATCCCGAGCCCGGCGACCCGTACTGGGCGCAAATCGACCTCACCCCGAGCCTGGACAAGGTGACCGTTCCCACCGCGCTCATCGGCGGCTGGGACGACCTCATGCTCGACCAGACGCTCGCCGCGTACGGCGCCCTGCGCGAGACTGGCCAGCAGGTCAGCTTGCTCGTCGGCCCGTGGACGCACACGTCGGTGATGAACGAGGGCGGCACGGCAACGTTCGGCCATTCGCTGGACTGGCTCCGCACGCACCTTCTCGGGGATGGGATTAACGAAGCTCCCTCCCCCGTGCGCGTCCACGTAAGCGGGTCCGCTGAATGGCTGGACCTGCCGGACTGGCCGCCGCCGGCTCAGCAGCGCGCCTTTCACCTGGACCAGGGCGGACGACTAAGCGCAGAGCCACCCGGCGACGCTCTCCCGTCGACTGTCCGCTATAACCCGAACGATCCGACTCCCTCCGTCGGCGGCCCCATCCTCGGCACCCGTTCCGGGGCTAAGGACAACCGCGCACTGGAAGGTCGGCCTGACGTCCTGACGTTCACCAGCGACCTGCTGGAACACCCGCTGGACGTGATCGGCGCTGTCCGCGCCCAGTTGCACGTGAGCGCCAGCACACCCGGCGCCCACGTGTTCGCGCGGATGTGCGACGTGGACGCCGAGGGACGCTCGCGGAATGTCTGCGACGGCATCATCGCCCTCGGACCGCGTGCGCCTGACCAGGTCGCCGTGGTCGTCGCCATGAGCAGCACGGCTCATCGGTTCGCCCCAGGCCACAGGATCAGGCTGCAGGTCAGCGGTGGCGCCTTCCCGCGTTTCGTGCGCAGCACTGGGTCCGGGGAGCCGTTTGCGACAACGGAAGCGCTGGCGAGCACCGACATCACCGTCTGGCACGATCAGTCGCGGCCGTCAGCCCTGATCGTGCCCGTCGCGGGCGAGGCGAGCTAAGGCAGCCGCAGGGCCACCGCGACGCCGGCCGGACTTCCGGTCAGCGTGCCGTGACAGCCGCGGGCGCGGTCAGGGCCGCGAACGCGGCGACATGCGCGCTCATGTCGGCGTCACCCGCCAGCGCCCGCTGGGTCACGAAGCCAACGCAGATCGTGACGATCAGCTGGGCGATCGCTTCGGGGTCGGCTTCCGGGCTGACGTAGCCAGCGGCCTGCCACCGCCTGGCCACCTCGGCAGCGCGGGCGCGCAGGCGCTGGAAGCTCTCCCGCATCAGGGCCTTCAGCGCGGGATCGGTCTGCGAGTAGCTCCAGCCGTGGATCGCGACCTGCATCCGGTCGAATTCGCCGTCCGCCTTCCCGTAAGCCATCGCGGCACCGAGCAGCTGGTCGAGGAACTCGGCGGGCGGTGGCGGTTCAGGGTTGGTCAGGATCGGAGCAAGCGCCACGCCCAAGCCGCTTACCCCGCTGACCACGCCCGCGCTGATGATCTCGTCCTTGCCCTTGAAGTAGCGGTAGACGGCGCCGGTCGACAGCCCGGACCTGGCGATGATCATCTCCATCGACACGCCCTCGAGCCCGTGCTCCTGCACGCAGGCGAGTGCGGCGCGGATGATCTGGTCGCGCCTGGCCTCTCGACGTTCATCAGTGATCCGGGGCATGACAGCAGTGTAGCACAAAAGAGAATGAACATTCGTTCTTGACAAGGCGACGCCCGGCATGGTCTGCTAGGCACATAAGAAAACGAACGTTCCTTCGCTTTGAATCTCGGAGGCTCCAGTGATCCGCCTAACCGCATCTGCCGCCCGGCCTGGAAGCCGCCAGGTCAACAGCACCATCGTGACGGCAGTCGTCTGCATCGCCCTCGGAGCCGTGGCAGCTGCGATGGCCTCCCTGAACGTCGCGCTGCCCGACCTGGCCAGGAGCGTCCATGCCACTCAGACCCAGCTCGAGTGGATCGTCGACGCCTACTCGCTGATCTTCGCGTCCATGCTGCTGCCCGCTGGCGCCCTGGGCGATCGCTACGGCCGCCGCCGCGCTCTCATCGCCGGGCTGAGCATCTTCGGCATCGGGTCGGCAATCGCGATGACGGCGACGTCGGCCACCGAGCTGATCCTCCTGCGCGGCGTGCTCGGCTTCGGCGCTGCCTTCGTCATGCCAGCGACCCTGTCGACGATCACCAGCACGTTCCCGGCCGCGGCGCGCGCTCGCGCCGTGTCGGTCTGGGCCGGCGTGGCAGGAGGCAGCGCACTGATCGGGCTATTGTGCTCGGGCCTGCTGCTCGAGGTGTTCACCTGGCGGTCCGCCTTCGCGGTCAACGTCGTCCTCGCCGTGATCGCGATCATCGGGACGGTCAGGTTCGTCCCTGAGTCCTCGCACCCCGAGGCCGCGCGGCTCGACATCGG
>JASHXW010000422.1 GCA_030043395.1 Streptosporangiaceae bacterium | reverse complement strand
TAAGCAGCGCGACGACCTTCTGGGCGGGCAGCCCGGAGATCGTGAGCGTCTCTGGGCCGGCCGCGGTGACTGCGGCCCCCGCCCCGCCAAGCACCCTCATCGCCAAGGGAGCGGAGTCAGTCCGCAGCATCACCCTGTCTCCCGACGCCGCTGCCACCAGGTCGGCGACGCTCGTGTCGGAGATCACCTTGCCGCGCCCGACGACCACGAGGTGATCGGCCGTGTCCTGCAGCTCGCTCATCAGGTGGCTGGACACCAGCACGGCCCGGCCCTGGCGGGACAGCGATCGCAGGAATCCGCGCATCCAGACGATTCCTTCCGGGTCCAGCCCGTTGAAGGGCTCGTCCAGCATCAGGATCAGCGGATCTCCGAGCATGGCAGCGGCGATTCCCAGTCGCTGGCGCATGCCCAGCGAGAAGCCGCCTGCCTTGCGCCTGGCGACTGCCTGCAGCCCTGCTTGCTCGATCACCTCGCTGACCCTGCTGCCCGGCAGGCCCTGCGAGCACGCCAGCCAGAGCAGGTGATTACGGGCCGAGCGGCCGGGCTGCAAGGCTGAGGCGTCCAGCAGGGAGCCCAGGTAGCGCATCGGATGCGGCAGCTGCGCGTAGCGCCGCCCGCATACCAGGGCGTGGCCTTCGTCCGGTGCGTCCAGGCCAAGGATGACCCGCATGGTAGTGGACTTGCCTGCGCCATTGGGGCCGACGAAGCCGGTGACCTGACCTGGCTGGACGGTAAAGGACATCCCGTCAAGCGCCATCGTCGGCCCGAATCGCTTGCGCAGCCCGCTGACCTCGATCGTCGCGTCGCTCATCTGGTCGCCTTCTGGATGGGGGTTGATTAGCTCGCATGCAGTTCTACGCCGCAGGCGGTGTCAGCCCGGTGTCGCTCACTGACACCGGGCTGACACCTGGGCGTGACGTAATCTCACGTTGAGCAAGGCGCGGCGTCGCCTGCGCGACGCAGAGAAGGACCATGGATGAGAGTGCTGGTCGTCGAGGACTTCGAGGTCCTTGCCCGGGCGATCGGGACTGGGCTGCGGCGGGAGGGCATGGCCGTGGACGTCGTGCTCGATGGCGACCAGGCGCTGGAGCACCTGGCCGTCACCCGCTATGACGTCGTCGTTCTCGACCGGGACCTGCCTGGGGTGCACGGCGACGAGGTCTGCCGCACTCTGGTGGCCGGCCAGTCGCCGAGCCGGGTGCTGATGCTGACCGCGGCCAGCACCGTGCGAGAGCGGGTGGACGGGCTTGGCCTGGGCGCCGACGACTACCTGCCCAAGCCGTTCGACTTCGCCGAGCTCGTTGCCCGGATCCGGGCCCTCGGCCGCCGGAGCTCAACCGCCTTGCCGCCCACGCTCGAGCAGGGCGATCTCCTCCTTGACCCGAACAGGCGGGTCGCCTTCCGGGCCGGGCACCGGCTTGACCTCAGCCCGAAGGAGTTCGCGGTCCTCGAGTGCCTGATGAGCTGCCCCGGCCGGGTTGTCGCCGCCGAGGAACTGCTCGAGCGCGTCTGGGACGAGTCTGCCGATCCGTTCACCACGGCGGTCAAGACGACCATCCGGCGCCTGCGGGCGAAGCTCGGCGAGCCGCAGGTCATCCACACCATCCGCGAAGGTGGATACCGGGTGGGCGAGGCGTGATGTCCGGCCCCCGCTCGACCGGACCGCGCAAGCGGTCCAGGCTGCGGCTGCCGCGGCGCACGCTGCGGCTCCAGCTCGCCCTGTTGTACGCCGGGTTCTTCCTGGTCTGCGGCGTCGCCGTGTTCACGATCCCGGTCTTCTCGATCGCCGGAGCGCAGTCAGTCCGGGTCGGCAGTACCGCATCGCGCAGCCAGGCCACCCGCGGGGGTCATGCCACCACCCACGGCGGCAAGGCCACGCGGGGGAAAGTCATCTCGGCTCCGCGAGCCACCGGACCGTCCCCCCAGGAGCAAGAGCTCCGTGCGGCTCTTATTCTCGCCGGCCTGGTCGCGGCGTCGCTGGCAGTCGGGTGGGCGATCGCCGGCCGGCTTCTGCGACCGCTCCGCACCATCACCTCCACTGCCAGGGATATCTCTGCCAGCAACCTGAACCGGCGCCTGGCACTGCACGGACGCGGCGACGAGTTCACCGACCTCGCCGATACTCTCGACGACCTCTTCGGCCGGCTTGAGGCGTCGTTCGATTCCCAGCGGCATTTCGTCGCCAACGCCTCTCACGAGCTACGGACCCCGCTCACCGCAGAGCGGACCCTGATCCAGGTCGCGCTTGCCGACCCCAGCGCGACCCCGGATACGTTCCGGGCCATGTGCCAGGAGCTGCTGGCCCTCAGCAGTCAGCAGGAGCGGCTCATCGACGCCCTGCTCACCCTGGCAAGCAGCGAGCGCGGCGTCGAGCAGCGCGAGCCGTTCGACCTGGCCGAGATCGCGGGGCGGGTGCTACTCGAACGCCGCCGGGAAGCCGACCGTCGTGGCATCCAGGTCCAGGCCAGGCTCGCGGCCGCGCCGGCTGCCGGAGATCCCAGCCTGGCCGAGAGCCTGGTAGCGAACCTGGTGGACAACGCCATCCGGCACAACGCGGATGGCGGTCACGTGGACCTCGCCTCGGCGTCGCTCGCAGGCCGGGCAAGCCTGCGGGTAGCCAACACAGGGCCGGTGATCCAGGCCGATGACGTTGACCGCCTCTTCCAGCCGTTCCAGCGGCTCGGCGCGGAACGGGTCATGCACGCCAACGGCCACGGCCTCGGCCTTGCCATCGTCCGCGCGATCGCCGATGTCCACGGCGCCGCGGTTACCGCTACAGCCAGGCCGCAGGGCGGCCTCGACATCGAGGTGCACTTCCCGGGTGTCGGATAGGTCGAAACACTGTCTGAACGCGATTGCCTATTAGTTGCAAGCGGTCACGCGTCCGCCCGCTAGTCAGACTGACCGCAACGTCGGTGTGGCGGTCCAGTTCTGAGCCTTCACGCGTATCCGGGCACGGCACCCGGGACCACAGGCGGTCAGAATCACCGTGTGGCCGATCTTGAGTTCCGGCGCGACTTGTACCGCGGTGCCGCGATGTACTACGACCGCTTCAGGCTGGCCTACCCCGGCGCGCTGATCGATGACCTCGCCGAGCGGGCGCAGTTGAGCGGCACGGGCACGCTGCTCGACCTGGCCTGTGGCACCGGCCAGATCGCCCTTGCGATGCACAGGTACTTCAGCGAGGTCTGGGCGGTTGACCAGGAGGCTGGCATGGTCAAGGTCGCCGAGCAGAAAGCAAGGGCGGCTCGCTTGGCCACCATCCGCTTCATGACCTGCGCGGCGGAGGACCTGATGGCCCCGGACGGGCTCTTCGACCTAGTCGCCATCGGGAACGCCTTTCACCGCCTGCCCCGCCAGGTCATCGCCGGCCGCACGTTCCGGTGGACGCGGCCTGGCAAGTTCCTGGCACTGCTGTGGGGAGGATCTCCGTGGGAGGGCGAGGAGCCCTGGCAGCAGGCACTATCGGCGATCATGGAGCGCTGGAAGACGAAGGCGGCCACCCGTGACCGGGTCCCGGCCGGCTACGAGCAGGACCGGCGCGAGTTCCCTGACCTGGCGATCCTGCGCGCGGCCGGATTCGAGCACGTTGGCTCTTATGACTTCACGATCGCCCACGACTGGACGCCCGCCACGATCGCTGGCTTCGCGCTCAGCACATCCGTCCTCTCCCCCTCGGCACTTGGCGGCAATGTCGCGGCGTTCCGCCGGGATCTGCGCCGCGAGATGCAAGCGGCTGAACGAACCGGGCGGCTCCGCCAGGACATCCAGTTCGCCTATGTCCTGGCGCGCAGGCCCAAGCAATAAGGGTGCTGAATGTCTGCCCGGCAGCATTAAAGCATTTCTCGGCATCCTCAAAGTCGAGCCATTTCCGGACCAGCGGCAATAACGCCTTGCATGAGCTTTCCTTAATCGTGCAGTCAGGCGGTCCCAGCAGATCAGCGGATGGCATCGGCTCAGTTCCGCGAGCATGCGGCGCTCTTCGCCGGAAGGGACTACGTCGATGACGCCAGCCGGAAGCGGCAGATGCGGCTCGGCATCAATTCCGATGGCAATGCGCTGGGTCTTCGGCGCGAATACCGCGGCGAGATATCCATCGCAGTGCGTCATGCTTCCGACCAGAGCAGGTGGCCCTCTCGGCGCCCGGATATCCAGGCGCCGAACCGCAGGGCTTCGATCACCTGCGACGCACTAGCGTCGCACCGCACCGCACGCTTGAGTCACACCGCGCGCCGCGCTCGGGTCACGCCGCGCGCCGCGCTC
>JASHXW010000421.1 GCA_030043395.1 Streptosporangiaceae bacterium | reverse complement strand
TCTCGATCAGGATCGGCCTGCTCAACCTGATGGCCGACCTGCGCGACTCCGAGGGCGTCTCGATCCTGTACATCACGCACGACCTGGCCAGCGCCCGCTACGTCGCCGACCGGCTGATCGTCATGTACGCGGCTCAGATCGCCGAGTCCGGGCCGGTCGAGGAGGTGCTGGCGAGCCCGAGGCACCCCTATACCCAGCTCTTGCTGTCGGCTGTGCCCGACCCCCGCGCGCCGTTCAGCGTCAGCGCCGAGACTGACCGCGGCGAGCCGCCCAGGGTCATCAACCCGGAGCCGGGCTGCCGGTTCCGCTGGCGCTGCCCGCTTGCGATAGACAAGTGCAACACCGTCACCCCGGTGCTCGAGCCGATCGGCACCGGCCACGACGTGGCATGCCATGTGGCGCAATCCGGTGCGGAAGTGAAGGCGTTCTAGATGAAAGTAACTGTCGTCGGCGGCGGCTCGACCTACACCCCCGAGCTGATCGACGGCTTCGCCAGGCTGGCCGACCAGGTACAGATCAGCGAGATCGTGCTAGTCGATCCTGACCAGCACCGACTTGAAGTGGTCGGGCCGTTCTCGGCCAGGATCATGCGCGCCTACGGGCACCCGGCCACGGTGCGCTGGACATCGGACCTGGACGACGGACTCGACGGTGCTGCCGCAGTGCTGCTGCAATTGCGCATCGGCGGCCAGGCGGCGCGCCATCAGGACGAGACCTGGCCGGGCAAGTGCAGCTGCGTCGGCCAGGAGACGACCGGGGCGGGCGGCCTGGCGAAGGCGATGCGCACGGTACCCGTCGTGCTCGACATCGCCGAGCGAGCCCGCGCTCGCGCACTGCCCGACGCGTGGATCATCGACTTTACCAACCCGGTCGGGATCGTGACCAGGGCGCTGGTCGACGCGGGCCACCGGGCGATCGGCCTGTGCAACGTGGCGATCGGATTCCAGCGCACCTTCGCCGGGATGCTCGGAGTCGAGCCCGACCGGATCAGCCTGGACCATGTCGGGCTCAACCACCTGACCTGGGAGCGCGCCGTGCTGCTCGACGGCACTGACGTGCTGCCCGATCTGATCGCGGCGCACGGCGACGAGATCGCCAGCTTCCTCGAGCTGCCGCGCTCCGTTCTCGATCTGACCAGGTCCATTCCCTCGTCCTACCTGCGCTACTACTACGCCCATGACCGCGTGGTGGCCGAGCAGCGCGACGCGCCGACCCGGGCCGAGAAGGTCGCGCAGATCGAGCTGGAGCTGCTGGCGATGTACGCCGACCCGGAGCTGGACCGCAAGCCCGAGCTGCTCGGCCAGCGCGGCGGCGCGTTCTACTCCGAGGCCGCGGTAGCGCTGCTCGCCTCGCTGGTCAACGACACCGGCGACACCCAAGTCGTGAACGTGCGCAACAACGGGACCATGTCGTTCCTCGCCGACGACGCGGTGATCGAGGTGCCAGCGGTGATCGGGTCGCATGGCGCCACTCCCGTCGACGTCGCGCCGCTGGGCCCGCTGATGCGCGGCCTGGTCGCTCACCACAGCGCCTACGAGGAGCTCGCCTTGCAGGCCGCCACGCAGGGCGGGCGGGACCGGGTTGTCGCCGCGCTGCTCGCGCACCCGCTGATCGGCCAGATCGACCAGGCTGAGCAGCTCACCGACCTCCTGATCGACCACAACGCCGCTCATCTGCCATGGGCTGGCGACGACGACGCGGGTCAGGCCCGCGATATCACGGCGGCAGGCCGGTGACTGGCAGCCTTCCTGCTGTTGTCGCCATCGACGGGGGCAACAGCAAGACAGACGTGGCCCTGGTCGCCCAGGACGGGACGCTGCTCGCGCTGGTGCGCGGCGCTGGCATGCCCGGCCGGCTCGGCGATGCCACGATCGCGCTGCTCGGTGACCTGATCAGCTCCGCAGTCAAGCTCGCGAACTCCGAGCAGGATGGCGGGGCGCCGGCTGTCCCGCCCACCGGCGCGGTTGCATCGCACCTGGTCGCTTGCGTAGCCAACGCGGACCTGCCGTCCGAGGAGCAGCAGCTCGAGCGCATGCTGGCCGCCCAGGGCTGGGCTGGCTCCACGACCGTGGCCAACGACACCTACGCAGTGCTCCGGGCCGGGCTCGACGACGTCCCGGCCTGCGGTGCTAGCCAGCACTGGGGCGTCGGCGTCACGTGCGGAACGGGCATCAACGGCATGGGCAAGGCACCGGACGGCCGGACGGCCAGGTTCCTCGCGCTTGGCATGATCACCGGCGACTGGGGCGGCGGCTCTGGCCTGGGCCTCGAGGCGCACTGGCACGCCGTGCGGGACGAGGACGGCAGAGGGCCGCGGACGGCGCTGCGACAAGCCATTCCGGCCGCATTCGGCTTGACCGAGCCGCTCGAAGTGGCAGAGGCACTGCATACCGGCCAGCTGAACTGGGACAAGCTGGCCAGCCTGCCTCCGATTGTCTTCGAGGTGGCCGACGCTGGCGACGACATCGCCCGCAGCCTGGTGCTGCGCCTGGCGGAAGAGATCTTCCTGCTGGTCAGGAGCTCGATCAAGCGGCTAGGCCTTACTGACGAGCCCGTGCCGGTAGTACTAGGTGGCGGGATCATCGCCGCGGCCAACCCGCTGCTGATGGACACCGTGATGGCGAGGATCCTGGCCGAGTTCCCGGCCGCCGATATCCGCGTGCTGTTGCATGCGCCAGTCGCCGGGGCCTCCCTGGTCGGCCTGGACCTGGCCCAGGCAGAGGTCAGCGCCAAGCGACGGCTCCGCGAGCAGTTCGAGCGGCGGACTGCCGCGCAGCGCTGAGATCCAGGGACTGCTCACGAGCGGGATGCACCGCCACGATCCTGCGTTGCTGGCTGAAGTGGCGCGGGTCTGGCCGACCGGGGGGTCAGATTAGCCGTAGTTCAGTAGAATTTTCTACCCAGGGACCTACTGGTCACGGCCCCCACCTGAATGCCAGGCGCACCTGGACCCGGGCGTACCTGGACCCCCGCACTCGATCGAGGACACAGTGACCGTTCCGCGCTCAACTCGCGGCAAGGCGAGCAGGCGTCGCAAGCGCCGGGTCAAGACGAGGTACCTTGTCGTGCTCGCCGTGGTCGCTTGCCTCGCGGTGCTGGTCGGCCGGAGCTCGGCGCAGATCCTGAACCGTAGCTCGTGCTCGAAGAATCCGGTCCGGATCAATGTCGCGGTCAGCACCGACATCGCGCCGGCGATCCAGCGCATCGCCCAGGTCTTCAATCGCGAGCAGCACCGGGTAGACGGGAAGTGCGTCATCGCCGCGATCTCTGCGGAGGCGCCCGCGCAGTCCACCGCCCAGATCGACGGGCAGGACCCGAACCTCCGCAGCCCGGTCGATGCCTGGATCCCTGACTCAAGCCTGTGGGTCGACGAGGCCCGCGGCTTCGCCGAGGGCGCCACGAACGTCCAGCCCGCGGGATTCAGCGTCGCCCGCTCCCCGCTGATGATGGTCATGCCGAACGCCGCGGCGGCCGCGAAGGCGCCGGAGTTCCGCAAGGCAGGCTGGCGCTTCCTGCTACCTCAGTCGGCGGGCGGGCCACCGGAACCCAAGGACCTCCGGGTAGACCTGCCCGATCCCAATCAGAGCGCGGCAGGCCTCGCGACGCTGATCGAGATCGAACGGCTACTCGGCAAGGGCGCGTCGGCACGAGTGAGGCTCACCAGGTTCGCCTACGCCTCCGAGGTGACCCCCTACTTCGACAACACGGTCTCGCTGAGCTCGTTCGTCGAGCTCGCGGCACCGCCGCTCGACGGCCTCCCGGTGACGGTTACCAGCGAGCAGGCGGTCCTTGCCTACGACGAGGCCAACCCTCAGCAACCGCTCGCGGCTATCTACCCGACCGGCAACACGGCCATGCTCGGCAGCCCGGAGCTGGACTACCCGTACGTCCTGACGACGTCCAATCCGCTCCGGTACGCAGGGGCCAAGGCTTTCGGCCAGATGCTGACCACGCCTTTCGCCGAGGGGGTGATCAGGTACGCCGGGTTCCGCACCGGATCTGGTGCTGGCAGTGCCGACCAGCCGCCGAAGGCATTCGGCCTGGGCAGCCAGCTCCTGCAGCTGGCACCGCCTGCTGCGCCGACGGCGGCGTCGAGCACTCTGCAGGCATGGAACACGGTCGCCTTGCCGTCCCGCAACCTGGCCCTGGTTGACGTGTCATCGGCGATGAACGTCCCGGCCGACCCGGCTGACCCCACCGGCCCGACGCTGGAGCACGAGATGTCGCAAACCGCGGCGCTCGGGCTCTCGCTGTTCGCGGGCACGTCCAGCATCGGCCTGTGGGAGTTCGCCGACAACCTGGACAAGCAGCTCCCCTACAAGCCACTCGTCCCGGTCGGCCCGCTGACCGGCAACGTCGGCAACGTCAGCAGGCGGGACCTGCTCGCCAAGATCTCGGGCGAGCTTCAGGCCAACGGAGGGTCGTCGGTCGCCCTGTATGGCTCCATCCTCGACGCCTATGAGTACATGCAGCGGACCTACCAGCCCAAGTACATCAACACCGTGGTCGTGCTGACCTCAGGCGTGGAGAATGCGCGCGGCGACATCACAGCCCCGGCCCTGATCAAGAAGCTCAGCAAGATCTCCAACTCATCCAAGCCGCTGACTGTGATCATCATCATCTTCGGCAAGTCGCCGATCTATCAGCAGCTGCAGCACATCGCGCATATCACGGGCGGGCAGGCCTACCAGATCACCAACCCGCAGGACATCGGGAAGGTGTTCTTCCGCGCGATCGCGCACCGGCTCTGCAGCGCGAACTGCTCTGCGCGCTAGCGGCCCGGCTAGGCGAGCTCGTCGAGCTGGTGGTGGGCCCGCTCGATGAGCTTGGGCACGGCCGGGCCCTCTCGCTCGAATCCCTCGCCGACCGTCTGGTTCTGCAGGAACCGCGCATGAATCCCCTCGAGCACGACCGCGAGCTTGAAGCAGCCGAACGCCAGGTAGTAGCCGATCCCGGAGATATCGCGGCCGGTCAGCTCCGCGTAACGGGCCCCGGCCTGGGCCCGGCTGAGGAAGCCGGGGATCGTGGTGACCGAGCCCCCCTCGGTGATCCGCAGCCAGTCCTCCTCGCCAGGGTCGGACCAGTACATCAAGGTCAGGCCCAGGTCGGCCATCGGATCGCCGAGCGTGGACATCTCCCAGTCGACGACCGCAGCGACCGAAGGCCGGGGCTGCAGCGTGACGAGCATGTTGTCCAGGCGCAGGTCGCCGTGCACGAGGGTGCCCTCGGTATGCTCGGGCAGCCCCGCGGCGAGGCGGCGGACCAGGTCGTCGTAGCCCGGCACCTCCCTGGTGTTCGACAGTTCCCACTGCTTCTGCCAGCGGGCGAACTGCCTGGCCATATACCCCTCAGGGCGGCCGAAGCTGGTGAGCCCCACGGCGTCGATGTCGGTCGCGTGGATCGCCGCGAGCATGTCGACCACGCCCTCAGCGAGCGCCTTGGCCTGGTCCGGAGTCACGTCGGCGCCTTGCTCCCTGGTGCGCAGCACCCGGCCGTCGACGTAGCGCATCAGGTAGAACGGAGCGCCGACCACGTCAGCGTCAGCGCAGAACGCCACCGTCGCGGGGACCGGTATCGCGGTGCCGGACAGGGCCGACAGCACGCGGTACTCGCGGGTCATGTCGTGGGCCGTCGGCAGCACGTGGCCAAGCGGCGGCCGCCGCAGGACCAGGGTGCCAGCGTCCAGGTCAAGCCGGTAGGTGAGATTCGACCGCCCGCCGGAGATCAGCTGGATGCCGGCTAGCTTGCCACCGGCGTCGCCGGTTGCGTTGGCGCTGATCCACGCTTCGAGCCTGGCTGGGTCCGGGATTCCTGGCACGCTGTCCACGCGGCTACCGTAGGGCATTATGAACCCCTTTCAAACACTCTCGCTCACCCAGCGAACCAAACTTGGCCGGCACCGTGAGCGCGGGCAGGCGGATCGCGCCGCGCTGCACGCGGTGCTGGACGCCGGCCTGATCTGCCATCTGGGCGTCGTCATCGACGGCGCTCCTGCCGTGCTGCCAACTGGATACGGGCGCATCGGGGAGACACTGTACCTGCATGGCTCGTCTGCCAACCGATCGTTTCGGTTCGCGGCCGGGGCGCAGATCTGCGTCACTGTGACCTTGCTTGACGGCCTGGTCTGCGCGAGGTCCGTCTTCAACAACTCCATGAACTACCGCAGCGCGGTCATGTACGGCGAAGCTCGCCTGGTCACCGACGAGAACGAGCGGCGCGATGCGCTGCGCGCGATTACCGAGCAACTGATCCCGGGCCGCTGGGAGAACTCACGCCAGCCGAGCGCCAAGGAGATGGCAGCCACGTCGGTCCTCGCGCTCGCCCTGGGCGAGGCGTCGGTCAAGATGCGCGAAGGCGGGCCCAAGGACGAGGACGAGGACTACGAGCTTGACTACTGGGCTGGCGTCCTGCCGATCACGATGACGGTCGGTCCGGCCGTGCCTGACCCGCTGCTGCGAGAGGGCATCGAGGTCCCT
Source organism: Streptosporangiaceae bacterium (assembly GCA_030043395.1). Next base: position 984 of record JASHXW010000421.1, on the reverse strand, counting down.
GCTCACATCACCCAGCCACGCAACACCTGACTTTGCGGGCAAGCAATGGACACGTTGCCTCGTTGTTCGCGCCCGACCTGACGCCGGATCGTGCCGGCCCGCGCTGCTGGGCCTAGGCTGGACTCGTGACTGACCGACTGGTCTGGATTGACTGTGAGATGACCGGCCTTGATCTCGGTAGCGATGCGCTGGTCGAGATCGCCTGCGTGGTCACCGATGGTGAGCTGAACGAGCTCGACGAGGGCATCGACGTGATCATCAAGCCTCCGGCTGAAGCGCTCGACACGATGCCTGAGGTGGTGCGCCAGATGCACACCGCCTCGGGGCTGCTTGAGGAGCTCCCAGGCGGCATCACGCTGGCCGAGGCCCAGGACCTCGTGCTCGGATACGTGCGCCAGCACGTCCCCGAGGCCAGGAAGGCGCCCCTGTGCGGGAACTCCATCGCAACCGACCGTGCCTTCCTCGCCAGGGACCTGCCGCGGCTCGACGATTACCTGCACTACCGGATGGTCGATGTCTCCAGCATCAAGGAACTGGCCAGGCGCTGGTACCCACGCGTCTATTTCGCCAGCCCCGCGAAGGTCGGCGGTCACCGGGCGCTTGCCGACATCAAGGAGAGCATCAGGGAACTGCGGTACTACCGCGAGGCTGTGTTCGTCCCGATGCCAGGCCCTGATTCCGCGACCGCTCGCGAGATAGCCGCCAGGTTCACCTCGCCCGCTGGCCGCCCAGCGACCGTGCCCCAAAGCACCTCCGGCACCGTGCCCCCAGGCACCTCAGGCGCCGTGCCATCGGCCGCCTCCGGCACGGCGAATGACCCTGCCGACAGGAAGGAATCCGGTTCGGCGGACTAACCGTTGACCGGTATGCTTCGACAAGCCGTCACGGCGGCGATGGTGGGCGTAGCTCAGTTGGCAGAGCGCCAGGTTGTGGTCCTGGATGTCGAGGGTTCAAGTCCCTTCGCCCACCCCAATTGACCAGGGC
>JASHXW010000039.1 GCA_030043395.1 Streptosporangiaceae bacterium | reverse complement strand
GGCGAGGACCCAGCCGTCGGCGAGGCCGGCCCAGCGCGCAACCCTCCGCCGCCCGTCGGCGATGACACGGCCGTCGCCGGCCCACGCAGGCCTGCGGACTGGCGCCGGGTGGTTCGGGACGCGGTCAGCGCGCTTGGCCGGGGCGATGCGGCACGGTGGCTGGTGGTTCTCCAGATCGGCGATTTGCTGCTCGACGTGCTGACCGGCTACGTCGCCCTGTACCTGGTCGACGTGGTGCACGCGAGCCCGGCGCAGGCCGCCATCGGCGTGGCGATCAGGCTCGGCGGCGGCATGGCGGGAGACGCCATTTTCGTCTTCCTGGCGCCGCGAATCAGTGGCCGTTCCGCCATCCGCGTCAGCGCCGCGATCGCCTGCGTCCTGTACCCGGCGTTCCTCCTGGTGCCCGGCCTGGCTGGCAAGCTGGCCGTCCTCGCCATGCTCAGCGCGGTCACCGCCTGCTGGTACCCGGCCATGCAGGCCGGCCTGTACGCAAGCCTGCCCGGCCGCAGCGACATCGCGGTGTTCGGCTCGACCGCCGCCGGGCTTGCCGGCGCCCTTGGCCCGCTCGCCGTCGGCCTGATCGCCCAGCATGCCGGACTGACCTGGGCCCTGACTGGCCTGGCGGCCGCGCCGCTCGCGGTGCTCGGCCTCCTGCCGCGCCGCCCGGCGGGTTCCCGTAAGGTGATCCGGTGACTCAGCCCGCAGCCCCCTCACCAGCCAGCCTCGAACAAGCCCGCAGCCTTCTGGCCAGCACCGGAGTTCTCGATGGCCATAACGACCTCCCGTGGGAACTGCGCGAAGCAGGCCATGGTGATCCCGCGCTGGTCGACATTGCCGCACCTGTCGCCCACACCCACACGGACATCCCCAGGCTCATCGCAGGCGGGGTAGGTGCGCAGTTCTGGTCGGTGTACGTGCCCGCCGAGCTGGAGGGTGACACGGCGGTCGCGGTCACGCTCGAGCAGGTCGATCTCGTGCACCGCCTCATCGCGCGGAACCCGGGCTCCCTCGAATTGGCGCTGACGGCCGCCGACGTCGAGCGGATCATGGCCGCCGGAAAGATCGCCTCGCTGATCGGCGCTGAGGGCGGGCACAGCATCGCGGGTTCGCTCGGCGTGCTGCGGTCCCTGCATGCACTCGGCGTCCGGTACATGACTCTCACGCACAATCGCAACACGCCGTGGGCCGACTCGGCTACCGACGAGCCAGCCTGCGGTGGCCTGACCGACTTCGGCAGGGAAGTTGTTCGGGAAATGCAGCGGATTGGCATGCTGGTCGACTTGTCGCACGTGTCGCCAGGCACGATGAGCGATGCGCTCGATGCCGCGGCCGGACCGGTGATCTTCTCGCACTCCTCCGCTCGCGCAGTCACCGACCACCCGAGGAACATCCCTGACGACATACTGGCCAGGCTCACGGGGAACGGCGGCGTCGCGATGGCCACGTTCGTGCCGATGTTCGTGTCCCGTGCCTGCCGCGAGTGGGAACTCGGGGCCAGGGCAGAAGCCGAGCGGATTGGCGTCGACTACCGCAATATCCTCGCGAGCCGGGAGGCGCTGGCTGGCTGGACCGAGGCCAACCCGATGCCCGAGGCGACAGTGGGAGACGTCGCTGACCACGTCGAGCACATCCGGGAAGTGGCCGGAGTTGACCACGTCGGGCTCGGCGGCGACTTCGACGGTACCAGCAGCCTGCCGGCCGGCCTGCAGGACGTGTCCTGCTATCCGGTGCTGTTCGCCGAACTGCTCGACCGCGGCTGGTCCCAGGCCGACTGCGGCAAGCTCGCCAGCGGCAACATCCTGCGAGCCATGCGCGACGCGGAAGCAGTCGCGGTCGGCTGAGCAGCGCCGTTCAGCTGAACGGGGACTTGGGCCTGGCCACCTTCTCGCCGTCGACGTACAGATCGACTCGCTCGTTGTAGAAGCAGGCGAGGCCAGCGATCTTCTGGCTCTCCGGCAGCGGCGTCCGGTAGATCCAGACCACGTCCTTGTGCACCCGGCCGCTAGGCGTGACGGGAGACGTGTCGACCGACCAGTAGGCAGCCGTTCCCTTGTAAGGGCAGCTTGTCTTCGCGTCGGACGGCCGGAACAGGTCCATCCGGGTGTCGGCGAGCGGAATGTAATAACGCGGCGGCAAGCCCGTCTCGAAGAGAATCTTCGGCTGACTGGACTCGGCCACCGTCACGCCGTCGAGCTCGACCCTGACGTGGCGCGAGCTGGCCAGGATGTCGACTCGCGAGTACGGGTTGCGCGGATGCGTGTAGACCGGCTCGTCTTCTTCAAGCCACTCCGACATCGCGGACCACTCGAGCCTGACGACATCGCGCAGCTCGGCGACCGGCGAGTCCGGGTACCTGCGTGCGGCCTCGTCCGCTGTGCCCGCGGCGGTCTTGACATGCAGAATCTCGGCTGTGCCAAGACGATGCTGGGACTCGCTCCTCCCGGCCGGGACGAGCTCGGCCACGACATCCTGCGCCGGGATGTAGTAGGCCGGGTAGTACGGGACCTCCCAGACAAGCAACGGCGAGCGGGTGTCAGCGACCAGCTCGCCGTTCAGGAAAACCCGGACCCGCTTGTGGCTTGTTTCGGTCTTGACTGCGGGGTGCTGTGGCGACTGCTCGGACATTCCGCGCCTCCCTCGTGGCGGGTTAGGTCCTAACCTCGCTGTAGCGTCATGGTATGCGGCTAGGTGTGCTGGACGTCGGATCGAACACGGTGCACCTGCTCGTCGTCGACGCGCACCAGGGCGCTCGCCCCTTGCCTGCCTACTCTCACAAGGATGAACTCCACCTTGCCGAGAACCTGGACGCCCAGAACAGGCTGACCAGAGACTGCGCGGCCCGGCTGCTCACTTTCGTCAAGGACGCGCTGGAAATCGCGGAGGACAAGGGAGTCCAGGAGCTGATCGCGTTCGCCACCTCAGCAGTGCGCGACGCGGCGAACGGGGACGAGGTAATCGCCTGGATCGAGGAGGAGACGAACGTCAGGATCCAGGTCCTGCCCGGAACGGAGGAGTCGCGGCTGACCTTCCTGGCCGCGCGGCGCTGGCTTGGCTGGTCAGCTGGCCGCCTGCTGCTGATCGACATCGGCGGTGGCTCACTGGAGATCGCGTCGGGCATGGACGAGGATCCCGCCGTCGCGGTTTCCCTGCCGCTGGGAGCGAATCGGCTCACCAGGGACTGGCTGACCGGTGACCCGCCCGACCGGGACGAGGTACGTCGGCTGCGCAAGCACGTGCGGGCCGAGATCGCCTCGGCAGCCGGAGCGGTGCGGGCGGCGGGCACGCCAGATCATGTGGTCGCCACATCGAAGACCTTCCGGCAGCTCGCCAGGATTGCCGGGGCCGCGCCGTCCGGGGATGGCCTGTACGCACGGCGCATCCTGCGGCACGCGTCGGCCACCGAACTGGCCGAGCGGCTGGCCAGGACGCCCATCGCGGAACGCGCGGAGCTTCCCGGTGTATCGAGAATCCGAGCACCGCAACTCGCGGCCGGCGCCATCGTGGCCGACGCAGCGATGGACCTCTTGCAACTGCACGAGCTAGAGATCTGCCCCTGGGCGCTGCGCGAGGGCGTGATCTTGCGCCGGATGGACGGGATGAGCTCCTAGCCGTCAGCCGTCCAGGGCGCGGCCGTTCGAGCTGCCCGCGGAGGCGTCGTCAAGGACCATCTCCTGGTGGTTGGCCGCCTCGATCGGCTGGCCGGGGTAGCGGTCGTCGTGCTGATCGTCGCTCGCCGAGTCGGACTCGTTGTCGTCAGCGCCGGCTGACGCGCTGTCCGCCCGGTCGCCGGCCGCCTCGGCCGATGGCGACATCGGGGAGCGCGAGTGCGCCGCTCGCTGCTCCTGGTGA
>JASHXW010000420.1 GCA_030043395.1 Streptosporangiaceae bacterium | reverse complement strand
CGGGCCTTGCATCCGGCGGACCAGCTTCAGGGCCGCCTCGTTCGCCTCGGTGCCCGAGTTGGCGAAGAACACCCGTCCGGGCGCACCGAGCAGCGCGAGCAGTCGTTCCGCTAGCGCAACCTGACCCTCGTGCAGGTACAGGTTCGATATGTGCGTCAGCCTGGTCACTTGCTCGGTGACGGCCGCGATGATCGCCGCGTGCGCGTGGCCGAGTGAGCTGACAGCGATCCCGGCGAGCAGGTCCAGGTACGGGTTGCCGTCCACGTCCCAGACGACGCAGCCCTCGCCGTGCGACAACGCCAGCGGCGGCACTCCGTAGTTCGGCATGAGCGCGTCGGCATAGCGCGCCTGAAGCGCGTCCGTCGCGGGATGTGCCGGCGGGGCAGCCGCTGCCATGTCATTCGCCGCCCCGCCGGACGCTCGCGTGTGCGTAGTCATGATGCCCCGATTTCCGGGTCTGGCAGCACCATGGTGCCGATCCCTGAGTCGGTGAAGATCTCGAGCAGGACAGCGTGCGGCAGCCGCCCGTCGAGTACGTGCGCCTGCGGCACGCCATCGCTGACCGCGCTCAGGCAGGCCTGCATCTTCGGGATCATGCCGTCGCTGAGCGAGGGCAGCATCGTCGCTAGCTCGCTCACGGTGAGCTCGCTGATGACCTGGGGCGGGCGAACAGCATCCCCCGCCAGGTCGTCGCCCCCGGCCGCCGAGCTCCCCGGCCAGTCGGCGTACAGGCCGGCCACGTCGGTCAGCATGACGAGCTTGACCGCGCCGAGCGCGGTAGCGAGCGCCGCCGCTGCCGTGTCGGCGTTGACGTTGAGCACCTCGCCGGACTCGCTGCGCGCGACCGTGGAGATCACCGGAATCCTGCCGTCGGCGAGTAGCGCGCTGACCGCCCCGGGATTGACCGACTCCACCTCCCCGACATGGCCGATGTCGATCGGCTCGCCGTCGGGGCCGGTGGCCAGGATCCGCCGGGCGGTCATGAGGTGCGCATCCTCCCCCGACATTCCCACGGCGAACGGCCCGTGCCTGTTGATCAGGCCGACCACGTCCCTGTTCACCTGACCGGTCAGGACCATCCGCACGACGTCCATCGCCTCGGGAGTGGTGACTCGCAGCCCGCCGCGGAAGGTCGACTCCATGCCAAGACGATCCAGGTGAGCGTTGATCTGCGGCCCGCCACCGTGGACGACGACCGGCCGCAGGCCTGCGTACCGCAGGAACACCACGTCCTGCGCGAATGCGAGTCGCAATGCCTCGTCGGTCATCGCGTGCCCGCCGAACTTGATCACGACGACCTGCCCGTGGAACCTGGCCAGCCACGGCAGCGCCTCGATCAGGGTCGCGGCCTTGGCCAGCGCACCCGCATGAGCGCCCTCGTCCAGATCCGGGGTCTGCAGGCTGGCCGTCATGTGGAGTACGCCGCGTTCTCGTGCACGTAGGCGGCGGTCAGGTCAGTCGTCTGGACGATCGCCTCAGCCGCGCCGGCGGCAAGGTCAACCGTGATCGTCACGTCCCTGCCGCTGAGGTCCACGGCCGACCGGTCATCTCCCGGCGCGCCCTTCTGGCACACCCAGACGCCGTTGATCGCCACGTTCAGCTCGTCCGGGTCGAAGACCGCGCTGGTCGTGCCTACGGCGGCGAGCACCCGGCCCCAGTTCGGATCCTCGCCAGTGATGGCGCACTTGAACAAGTTGCAGCGTGCGATCGCCCGCCCCACGGCGACCGCGTCTTCTTCACTGTCCGCCCCGTTGACCTCGATCGAGATGGCCTTGGTCGCGCCCTCGGCATCGAGCAGCAGCTGCCTGGCCAGGTCCGCGCATGCCGTCGTCAGAAGCTGCGTGAACTCGGCGAGGTCAGCCTGCACGCCGGACGCCCCGCTCGCCAGTAGCAGCACCGAGTCGTTGGTCGACATGCATCCGTCGGAGTCCAGCCGGTCGAACGTGGTACGGACCGCACCCCGCAGCGCCTTGTCCAGCTCACCGGCGGGAAGGTCGGCATCGGTGGTCAGCACGACGAGCATCGTGGCGAGCGCCGGGGCCAGCATCGCCGCGCCCTTGGCCATGCCGCCGATCACGTAGCCGCTGCCCTTGACGCTGGTGGTCTTGGGCACGGTATCGGTCGTCATGATCGCGGTCGCCGCGGCCTGCCCGCCCGCCACCGAGGCGGAAGCAGCCGCGGCGTCCACGCCGACCAGGAGCTGCAGCATCGGCAGCCGCTCGCCGATGAGGCCGGTGGAGCAGACCGCGATCTGACTCGACGGCACCGCCAGCAGCCTGGCCAGGTGCTCAGCGGTGTGCCTGGTGTCCTCCCGCCCGGCGGGCCCGGTGCAGGCATTGGCGCCACCAGAGTTGAGCACGACCGCGCGGGCCTGCCCGGCGGCGACGGTCTGCTCGCTCCAGGTGACTGGAGCCGCCTTGACCCGGTTGGAGGTGAAGACGCCCGCTGCGCAGGTAGACGGCCCGTCGTTGATCACGACGGCGACGTCAGGCTTGCCAGAGTTCTTGATTCCGGCGGCGACTCCCGCCGCACGAAATCCCTGCGGCGCTGTCACGCTCATGGGGCTACTCCGATCGCGCTCAGGCCTGCAGTCTCCGGCAGCCCGAGCATGAGGTTGGCGTTCTGGATGGCCTGGCCTGCGGCGCCCTTGCCCAGATTGTCGATCGCGCTCACCACCGTGGCCCGGCCTGATCGCGGGTCAGCGGCAGCCTGGATGTGCACGCCGTTCGACCCGGCCACTGCGCCGGTGCCCGGCCAGTTGCCTTCGGGCAGCACGTGGACGAACGGCTCGCCGGCGTAAGCGGCGATCAATGCGGAACGGACCTCGCGGGTCCCTGGGGATGGCAACGGCTCGCGGACTCCCGACGCGGCCTCGCGCCCGGCTGAGCTCAGCCTGGCCGTGCAGGTGGCCAGAATCCCGCGTGGCATCGGCGCGAGCATGGGCGTGAACGACACCCGGACCGCCGGCCCACCGCCGCGTTCGCCACCGATCAACCCGGCCAGCGCCTGCTCGATCTCTGGCGTATGCCTGTGCGTTCCGCCCGCCTGGTACGCGCAGACCGAGCCCATCACCTCGCTGCCGAGCAGGTTCGCGCGCAACGACCGGCCAGCGCCCGAAGTCCCCGATGCCGCGACGATCACCACGTCGTCGGGCTCGACCAGCCCCGCGGCGACGAGCGGGGCAAGCGCGAGGATGGCGGCCGTCGCATAGCAGCCTGGTGCTGCGACGCGAGTTGCGTTCCCGATGATCGGACGATTACCTGGAAGCTCGGGCAGCCCCGTGACCCAGCGCCCGGCATGATCGCCTCCGTAGTGACGCTCCCAGTCGGCCGGATCTGCCAGCCTGAAATCGGGCCCGAGATCGACGACGCGCACATCGCCAGCCAGGTCGGCGGCGACCGGTGCTGACTGGCCGCTCGGCAGCGCGAGGAAGACCAGGTCGCAGTCGGCCTGCTTCACGGCGCTGTGCGGCTCGAAGACCATGCCCGCCAGGGCCGGATGGCCGGCGAGATTGGGATGGGGCTCGGCTACGTTCTGCCCTGCGCTGCTGTCAGCGGTCGCGAGCACCAACTCCAGGTCGGGGTGACCGGCGATGAGCCGCAGAAGCTCACCGCCCGCGTACCCGCTCGCGCCGACCACAGCGACCCTCATCGCCCTGCCCTCTCGCCCTCGTGCCCTCGCTGCCGCCCGCCCGAGCCGCCGCCCGCCCGAGCCGCCGCCCGCCCGAGCCGGTCCGGCTGGAGCGCAGTTCTCCCGCGCCGTCCTGCTGGGCCGGCCTGGGCCAGCGGAGCGGCTGACGGCAACCCCTCCGCTGCCGTCAGCCGCTCGCCCCCCTACGCGGTCACAACCGCGCTCGCACTCGAATGATTATGCATGATTCAGCTTGAATATGCAAACCGAGGCCTGGGCCGTCACACCGGGTCGCCAAGTCGTAACTAGGACATGCGCATGGGGAAGACGGCACCTGACAAGCCACCCGAATGCATGGCGAACCCACGGTTTGGCCCTCAGATTGCCGGTATCTACCGGCATGATGTTGAGCGAGAAAGGAGCCGTCATGCAGACCCGCGGATCGCGCGCGCACGCCAGCAAGCGGGCGTTCTCCCGCTCAGTCAGCAGCGAACGGCTCCACATCGCCGGCGGTGCGCTCGCAACCCTCGCGCTCGCCGGTTTGGTCGCTGGATGCGGTCACGCCGCCGCTTCGCCGCCGCGCCATTCGAACAGCTCACCGACCGCGGCGGCGGTAGTGAAGTGCGGCAAGACGAAGTCGGCGGCCGACGTGCCTATCGAAGTCGAGGTAGTTCGCGGTCACGAGGCGTGCAGCTCGGTGCTCAGGATCGAGCGCGCGTACGCCCAGGCGATCAGGTCGGGCCGGGCTCCCGGCAATGGCGGAGGCGGCCCGGTCAAGGTCAGGAAGTGGACCTGCCAAGG
>JASHXW010000419.1 GCA_030043395.1 Streptosporangiaceae bacterium | reverse complement strand
CGGACGAGCTCGACGATCGCCGCCACGCCGACGGCGACGAGCAGCCCGGCGACCGCCGAGCCAAAGATGAGGATCAGCTCCAGGCGGCGGACAGTCTTGTTCACGGCCGCGAGGCTGGTGGTCGCGAACAGCGAGCCGTGCGCGATCGAGATGGCCCGCAGCCGGAGCAGCACGCCGCCTCGCACGCTGGACACCGTGATGGCGTAGCGAGCCGCCGCCAGCGCGCGCAGGTTGCCCGGCAGCCTGGGCCGCAAGTTCTGGTTACTTTGCACGAAGGTCTTCTGGACCTTGCCGTCCTTGCCATACCACGAGACCCAGCCCACGAAAAACTGGCCGAGGGAGGCCGGGAGCACGAAATGCGGACCCGAGATCCGCTCGCGGGCGCGCGGGGGCTTGGCGCTGACCGTCTGCTTGCCGTGAAATGGCGAGCGCGCTATGGACCCCCGGCCGGACAGGCTCTTGAAGTTGACTTGCTCGGTGCGCGCCAGGGGTAGCGGCCGGTAGGAGTTCAGTACGGTGTGCAGCCGTGAGTCCGTCTGGTTCACCAGGTACCCGCGAAGGGCGCCGACCGCGGCGATATCGAAGGCCACGAGTGCCAGGATCGTCACGGAGAGCACGCCGGCCAGGACCTTGTGGCGCAATTGCAGCCGCCTGCGTTTCCTAGTCCGCATCGGATCCCTCCATTTCGGTGGGTCGTGGCAGCCGAAGGATATAGCCAACTCCGCGCTGGGTGTGGATGAGCTCCGAGCCGTGCAGGGCGAGCTTGCGCCGCAGGTAGCCGACGTAGGTCGCCACCACCGTGCTGGATCCGCCGAAGTCGTAGTCCCAGACGTGGTCGAGGATCTGCGCCCTGGTCAGGACCCGGCCCGGATTGAGCATCAGGTAGCGCAGCAGCCGGAACTCGGTCGGCGACAGCTCGATGAGCCGGCCTGCCCGGCGCACCTCGTAGCTGTCCTGGTCAAGCTCGACATCGGCGAACAGGAGCACCGGGCCGCCGTTGACCGCCGGGCGAGTGCGGCGCAGCACCGTGCGGATCCTGGCGGCCAGCTCCTCCAGGCCGAATGGCTTGGTCAGGTAGTCGTCGCCGCCTAGCGTGAGGCCGGTCACCTTGTCGGACTGGGTGTCCCTGGCGGTCAGGAAGATCACCGGCACCCTGTTGCCGTCCTGGCGCAGCCGCCGGACGACCTCGAAGCCATCGGTGTCGGGCAGCATCACGTCAAGCACGACTAGGTCGAACGGGCGGTCCCGCGCCAGGCGCAGCGCTCCGGAGCCGGTCTCCGCCGTGGTGACCTCGAACCCCAGGAACCGCAGCGACGCGGCTACGGCGTCCCGCAGGAACGGCTCGTCGTCGACGACCAGCAGCTCGCCCTGGTCCTTGGACAGCAGCGCAGCCGGTGCCTCACTCACCATGCGGCTCCCTGCTCACTGGGTCATCAGAGCAGGTCAATGCCGGCGCACGCTGCGCGTTGCATGCGAAATCCATGTGAACGAAGGTACCCGGGCGGCTCCGGGCGGTCAGGGCAGCGAACGGACCTGATCCCTGGGAATGAGGACTGCGAGCAGGAGTCCGATGAGCGAGAACACCAGCATCATGATCAGCGCTACCCCGAAGGGATGCCCCGCGGGGTAGCTGACGGCCACCAGGATCGAGCCGACCAGCGCCGTGCCGACCGACGAGCCGAGGTTGGAGACGCTGCGCGACAGGCCGGAGATATCGCCCTGGTCGGCATCAGGGAAGCTGGACTGGACCACGTTGACCGACGAGGTGAGCATCACCCCGACGCCCGCGCCGAAGACCAGCAGGCCCGGTATCCAGGTGAGAACGCCCGAATGCGCCCTGACCAGCGCCAGCAGCAGGCCTATTCCGGCGGCGGAAGCCACGAAGCCGGCCATGATCAGCCAGCGCTGCGGATGGCGCTTGGCGAACCGGTCCGCGCCGGCGGACGTGGCCAGGAGCCCGATGGTGGCTGGCGTGAGTATCAGGCCGGTCCTGACCGCGTTGTAGCCGTCGACTTCCTGCAGGTACACCGACAGCACGAAGCTCGAGCCCTGCAAGATCAGCCACTGGATCAGCTGCGTGCCCAGGCCGAGGTTCGAGGCCCTGCTGCGGAACAGGCGCAGCGTGAGCAGAACGTCCTTGCGCCGTCGCTCGCCTGCCCGCAGGTGCAGGACGAAGCAGACGAGGAAGGCCGCGCCGATGGCCACGAGTATCCACACCACCGAAATCGAACCCTTGGGAATCAGCACGGTGCCGCCGATGCTGAACGCCTTCCGCGACTTGCCAAAGCCGTAGGTCCGCGACTGCAGCAGCCCGAGGACGACGAAGAAGAGCCCGGCGGCGGACAGGACTGCTCCTGTCAGGTCGAATCGCGGAGCCGGGCCTTTCCTGGCGGGATCGCTGATCTTGCGCGCTAGCACGATGATCCACGCCACGACGAGGACCTGCAGGCCGAACGAGGCACGCCAGCTAATGGCGCTGGTTACCAGGCCGCCGATCAGCGGCCCGGCAGCGGCGCCCAGGCCGCCGGCCCCGCTGACCACGCCGAAGTACCTCGCGCGTGCCTTGACGTCGGGAAAGGCAACGGTGATCAGGATGTAGATGGGCGGGATCATGAGCGCCGAGCC
>JASHXW010000418.1 GCA_030043395.1 Streptosporangiaceae bacterium | reverse complement strand
TAGACTCTGGCGGTCCTGTTCTCGATCATCCCGCCGTCCAGCAGGTGATCGAGGTGCCGGCGCACAGCCGCTGGCGTCAAGCCAAGCGTTGTCCCCAAGGACGCGGCTGTGACCGGGCCGTTTTCCAGGATCAACCGGGCGACGCGGGCGCGCGTGCCCTGCTCAGAACCCGCCGTGCGCCCCCCGCGCACCGGGTCCGAGGCACTGGTGGCCTGCGCCGCACCTGGCTGTCCCATGTTTTTCACAACATCATTGTGCCGTAAATCGTTCCCGAGCCGCAAACCGGCCCCGCCCCTTCGCGCACAGGGCGCGGTCTGCGACAGATGCGTTTAAAGTCGGGAAGTAGGCGATGGATGCATGGGAGCCGTGATGACTACCGATGCCAGGCTGGAGCGCGAGCAGCGCCCGGGTATCTCCGAGCTGGCCAGCCTGGCGGATCCTGGCGTGATCCGCGACCCGTATCCGCTCCTGGCGACGATGCGCGCGACCTCTCCCTTCGAAGCTCTGGACGGCAGGCTCGTCGCGTTCGGCAAGTACGACGAGTGCTCGCGAATCCTGCGTGACTCGCGGGCGAGTTCCGAGCGGAACGACAGCTTGCTGACGCCGCCTGAGCGGCGGGACAGGGAGCGCACGAGGTCGTTCCTGTCGCTCGACGCGCCGGACCACACCAGGCTTCGCCGCCTGGTCTCCAAGGCCTTCACGCCGCGCGTGGTGGCGACGCTCGCGCCACGCGTCGCAGCGGTCACCGACGAGCTGCTGTCGGCGGCGCGTGCGTCCGGGCACGAGCTCGAGCTAGTCAGCCAGCTCGCCTACCCGCTGCCGGTGCGCATCATCTCCGAGATGCTCGGCGTTCCGCCGGCTGATCACGCCACGTTCGCCGGATGGTCAGCAAAGCTGGCGCACTCGGTACAGCCGAAGTTCGGCACGCTGAATCCGGCCGAGGTCGCGCAGGAAGACCAGGCCGGGCTTGAGTTCAGCGCCTACTTCACCGACCTGATCGCGCAGCGACGGGCCAGCCCGGCCGATGACCTGCTGACCAAGCTGATCCGGGCCGAGGACGAGGGCCAGCGCCTGACCGTCGAGGAACTGGTGGCCACCTGCGTGCTGCTGCTCGTGGCCGGTCACGAGACGACCGTCGGCCTGATCTCCAATGCGATGCTCGCGCTGCTGCGCCATCCAGATCAGCTGGCGTCGCTCGTCGCGAACCCCGAGCTGGCATCGAGCGCGGTCGAGGAGACGCTGCGGTACGACCCGCCCGTCCAGATGACCGGGCGGGTGGCCCGCAAGGGCATGAGGTTCGATGACAGGGACCTGCAAGACGGCGCTGTCCTGCTTTTGCTGCTCGCCGCGACCGGCCGCGATCCTGCGGTCTTCGCCGACCCCGACGTGTTCGATATCGGCCGCGGAGCCAAGGAGCACCTGGCGTTCGCCGCCGGGCCGCACTTCTGCCTGGGTGCTCCGCTGGCGAGGCTCGAGGCCATGATCGCGCTGCAGGCGATCGCAACGCGGGTCATCGGTCCGCGCCTGGACGAGGATTCGCTGACCTACAAGCCCAACTTCAACCTGCGCGGCCCGGACCGCATGATCATTCAGTTCGACCAGATTCGCCAGCCGCCCGATTGACTAGCCGCCCGATTGATGCGGCAAGGCGAGATCCCGGGCGGAGGAAGGACGGGCCGCATGAACTGGCAGAGAGCGCGTCGCGTGGCCGGATCCGCGGCGGGGTTGCTGCTCGCGGCGGGAGGCCTCGCGCCAGGCGGGGCTTGGGCAGCACCCGCGCCACATGCCGATAGCCCAGCGTTCGGGGCCAAGTTCGGTGGCGAGCTATACGGCGTCGCCGCCGTCTCGGCCAGCGACGTCTGGGCGGTCGGCTTGTCCGGCGGTGGCATCATCCTGAACTACAACGGCAGCACCTGGACCGAGACGCAGCCCACGGGCGATCAGGGCTTCTTCTGGGGCGTGGCCGCTCCTTCGGCGAACAGCGCCTGGGCGGTAGGCGGCACGGACTGGTCCGGGTCGGAGCCCATGATCTACCAGTGGAACGGCACCTCCTGGACGGAGCAAACAGTGCCTGCGCCGCCTTCCGGCGGCTTCCTGGACTCCGTGACCGTGATCTCCGCGACGGACGCGTGGGCAGCCGGCCAGACGGGCGGCGGCCCGGGGAACGGCCAGGGCGCCGGCGACAGGACGCTGATTTACCACTGGAACGGCACCGCCTGGACGCAGGTGCCGTGTCCGACTCCCGCGCCGGGCGGCGGCCTGAGCGGAATCTCCGGAACCTCGGCCAACGACGTCTGGGCTGTGGGCTGGACCGGCACGAGCAGCAACGACGGCACCCTGCGCACCTTGATCCTGCACTGGAACGGCATGAAGTGGAGCAGGGTGCCCAGCCCGAGCGACGCACCCGGCGTGCGGGTCAGGCTGAGCGCGGTGGCAGCGCTGTCCGCCAGCAATGCCTGGGCCGTCGGCGACCAGCACGAGGACAGCAACCGGCTGGTCTTCATCGTGCACTGGAACGGGAAGGACTGGACGGCCGTGCACTCCCCGACGCCGCGCAACGGTGCCGACCTGCTCGGCGTCTCGGCCCTGTCCGCTCGTGACATCTGGGCGGTCGGCCAGACTTCGCACGACGGCGCCTGCCATCCCAGGTACTGCGCTCCGGCCATCGTGCACTGGAACGGCAGTCGCTGGAGCGTGGTGCCGGATCCGCCGGGACTGCCAGGTCACTACCTGAACCTGTTCTGGTCGGTGGCGGCGATTTCCCCAAGTGACGCCTGGGCGGTCGGCACCACCGACTACGAGACCACGCTGGAGTCCCAGTGGAACGGCCACGCCTGGAGCTGACCCGCTCGGCTCGCGGCGAGGCCAGCGCTGGCGCGGCCAGCCCTCAAGCGAGGAAGCCGCGCAGCAGGGCGCCCGTGCCGGCGAGGTGCTCGGCGACTGCTATCCGCGCGCTCTCCGGATCCCCGGCCAGGATCGCGTTGACGATCGCCGCGTGCTGGGCCGCCGCGTTGGCGATGTTGGGCTTGAGCACGGGGATCGCGCTGAGAAAGTCGTTGAGCCGCAGCCGCGCGTCCGCGCAGGCGGTCGATAGCAGGCTCGATCCGGTCAGCTCGGCGATCGACAGGTGGAACAACGTGTCCACTCGCCTGTACTCCTGCGGGCTGGCGCAGTTGACGTCAGCGAGTCTCGCCAGCAGCTGGTCGCGCTGCGGCATGCCAGCCTCGCCGGCGGCAAGCTGCTGTGCCAGCATGTCGGCGGCACCGGTCTCGACCGCGAAGCGGAACGTCAGGGCGTCGGTGAGCTTCTCCCCGTTCTCCTGTGCCAGCCGCCGCAGCTCGCCCACGCTGGGCTCCGGGCGCGTATAGGTAACGAAGGTCCCGCCGAGCCTGCCGCGCCTGGACTCCACGTACCCGGCTTGAGCGAGCTCGCGGATCGCATCCCTGAGCGTCAGCCGGCTGATGCCAAGCTGCGCGGCGAGCTCGCGCTCGGCGGGAAACCGCTCGCCGGGGCCGATCAGGCCGAGCTTGATCACTGTCAGCAGCCGCTCGACGGTCTCCTCGAACGCGTTGCCCTCGCGCACGGGGCGCAGCACACCGCTCAGGTCGATACCGACGTTCACGGACACTGCCACTACTCCTGCCAGCTACTGATCGCATGCCGATCCGGCACGCGGGCCTCCCCTTACCCACGTGCCGGCGTCTGCGGCTTTGCTGATCTTTCTGGCCCTGTGCTCTTGACATCGGACCGGCGCAGACCATCAATTGGTCTGTTATTAGACCATTAAAAATCCCCCTGCGCCAGACCCCCGTAAGCGCACGACCACGACCCCCAGACGCACTGGCTAGTGAGGCCAGGGCCACTACCCGAGGAGCACGTTGTGGCGGTTCATGACGAAGCGCCAGCGCAGCAGGCGCTCAGCGACGAGGAGATGCTGCACCGGCTTGGCTACGCGCAGGAGCTGCGCAGGCGGATGTCGGGATTCTCGAACTTCGCCGTCTCGTTCACGATCATCTCGATCCTGTCCGGCTGCCTGACGCTCTACGGATACGGCATGGGCACTGGCGGCCCGGCCGATATCGTCTGGGGCTGGCCGATCGTCGGCATCATGACACTGTTCGTCGGCCTGGCGATGGCTGAGGTCTGCTCGAGCTTCCCGACCGCTGGCGGCCTGTACTACTGGGCGGCCAAGCTTGCGCCCAAGAACGGCGCGGCCTGGTCATGGTTCACCGGCTGGTTCAACTTCCTCGGCCAGGTGGCGATCACCGCGGGCATCGACTTCGGCGCGGCCTTCTTCATCAACTCACTGCTCGCCCTGCAGTGGGGGTTCGCGACGACCGC
>JASHXW010000417.1 GCA_030043395.1 Streptosporangiaceae bacterium | reverse complement strand
AACGCGGTAGCACCGGGCACGGGCACCGCGAGCGGTGCCATCTTGTCCGCGCTGGCAATACGGTTCTTGCCCGACCCCACTCACCTGATCTACCTGGCCCTGATCGGCGTGCTCGCACTGCAGGCGATGGCGATCGGCGCGATGCGCGAGACGGTCAGCCGGTCGCCCGGCGCACTCGCCAGCGTGCGGCCGGAGATCACCCTGCCGCGTGCACTGCGGGCTCCCGTGCTGACCGCCGTGCCCGTGCTGTTCGCGGTCTGGGCACTGGCCGGGCTGTATGGCGCACTCGGCCCTTCGCTCGTGCACGCGCTCACCGGCTCGAGCGACGTGGTTCTTGGCGGCCTGAGCCTGTTCGTCCTGGCGGCATCAGCAGTCGTCGCGATCGTCGTGCTCCGCAAAGCCGCGGCGCGGACTGTGATGCTGTTCGGCATCCTCGCCCTGATCACGGGTGTGGCCGTCACCATCGCGGCCGTGAACCTGGGATCCGCGGCGATCTTCTTTGCCGGTTCCGCGATCGCCGGAGCCGGGTTCGGCAGCGGCTTCCAGGGAAGCATCCGCATCGTGGTGCCTCTGGCCGCGACGCACGAGCGAGCCGGGCTAGTCTCCCTGCTCTACGTGGTCTCCTACCTCGGCCTGGGCGTGCCCGCCGTCCTGGCCGGGTTCGGCGTGGTGCACGGCGGTGGCCTGATCGACACCGCTCGCTACTACGGCATGTCAGTGATAGCGCTTGCCGTGCTTGCCTTGCTAGGCCTGCTGAAGAACAGGCCAGGCCGCGTCGCAGAGGCTACGCCCGCCGAGTCTCGCCCCAGGGAATACGATAGACAAGTCTGTCTAGGAAGGTGATGGCACCGTGAGTGTCAGCGAAGCGACCGCGTCCCGGCTCTCGGCGCGCGAGAGGCTGCTGGCTGCGGCCAACGAGTTGTTTTATAACGAGGGAGTGCACACCGTCGGCATCGACCGCATTATCGAGCATGCCGGCGTAGCCAAGGCCTCGCTGTACAACACCTTCGGCAGCAAGGACGAGCTTGTTCGTGCCTACCTGGAGACCCGCCAGGCCAGCGTCGCCCAGCGCATCATGCAAGCCGTGGAACGCTATGACACACCGCGCGAGCGCCTGCTCGCGGTCTTTGAAGGCCAGGGGGAGTTGTTCGCCCAGCCGGACTATCGCGGCTGCGCGTTTGCCCGAGCAAGCGCGGAATCACATCCCGGTGACCAGGCCGAGATCGCGGCCATGGCGTACCGCAGCTGGGTGCGCTCGCTACTTACCGAACTGGCCGCGCAGGCCGGGGTGCCCGAGCCTGAGGTCCTCGCTCGCCAGCTGCACCTGCTCTACGACGGCGGCGGCCAGGCCGCGCGGATGGACCACGACCCCGCTGCGGCAGCCTCGGCCCGCGCCGCCGCGGCCGTCCTGCTCGACGCGGCCCTGGCACCTGAGACGGCAGCCGAGCTGAATGCGTGACACAGGGGAGGCGGACTCCATGGCAGGGGGACGAATGAGGTTCGCGACGTGAGCGCCGACAATCCCGCGGCATTCGCGGCTCTGACGTCGGAGCAGCTAGCGGCGTTGAAAAGGCGCGGGACCAGGGCGGAAACCACGACTGGCGAGGTGCTCTACTCGGCCGGCGACCGTGACTATGACCTCGTCGTCATCGAGTCCGGAGAAGTGGACGTCGTACGACCCGCCATGCCAGGCGAGCCGGAGGCTCTCATCGTCACCTTCGGTCCGGGGCAGTTCAGCGGTGAGCTCAGCCTGCTGACCGGGCAGACTGCGCTCGCGACAGTGCGAGTCAAGTCTCCAGGCGTGGTCTACCGGATCGCCGGCCCGCAGTTTCGCAGGCTCATGGCAGAGGACGCCGAACTCTCCGATCTCGTGCTCCGGATCCTCTTGGCCCGCCGCGAGGAGCTTCGGCACGGCGTGGGCGCGGGGACACTGGAGATCCTCGGGAGTGCCTTGTCCTCTGCGTCACATGAACTACGCACGTGGGCATCCCGCCAGCAATTGCCCCACGTGTGGCTGGACTTCGACGATCCGGCCGGACAGGCGCTGGCTCGCGCGGCGGGGGTTGAGGCAACCGATCTGCCAGTGGTCCTGACCCCGACGGCGATTATCCGGCACGCAACGTCGGCAGTCGTCTCCGACCATCTCGGACTTACGTTGCGGGCCGACCGCGCTCGCGACTTTGAGCTGGTAGTCATCGGCGGCGGGCCGGCTGGCCTGGCCGCTGCGGTCTACGGAGCGTCTGAGGGCCTGGAGACGATCTTGCTTGATGGCGTGGCCGTCGGCGGGCAGGCTGCCGCGAGCTCGAGGATCGAGAACTATCTCGGCTTTCCGTCGGGGATCAGCGGCATCGACCTGACGTCCCGCGCGCTCGTGCAGGCCAACAAGTTCGGTGCCCAGATTTCGAGCCCATGCCGGGTGGTCTCGCTGGACTGCGCAGCCGGCCACCTTCATGTCCGCCTGTCCAACGACGAGGTGCTGAACACCAGGAGTGTCATCGTTGCCACCGGTGCGCAGTACCGGAAGCTGCCTCTCGATGGCTGGAGCACCTTCGAAGGCGCCGGTATCTACTACGCCGCCACCGATATCGAGGCTCGCGCGTGCACGCCCCAGCCAGTGGCCGTCGTCGGTGGCGCGAACTCGGCCGGCCAGGCCGCGATATTCCTCGCCGAGAATGGCAGTCCCGTGCACCTCGTCGTCCGGGGGGCCGATCTCCGCGCCGACATGTCGAGCTACCTGGCAGACCGCATCCAGGCCCACCCGGCCATCTCCGTGCATACCGGTACCCAGGTAACCAGGCTTGGCGGCGGGGAGCGGCTGGAGGAACTGTGGCTGACCACGGCCGGGTCAGAGCCGGTCCGGATGGGCTGCGGAGGATTGTTCTGCTTTATCGGCGCTGTCCCGGCGACCGATTGGCTCGGCGGCCTCGCACTGGACGAGAACGGATTCGTCCTCACCGACCGCGACATCCCCGCTGAGGCGCACGGTGATGCCTGGACGCTACTAGGGCGATCTCCGCTCTCGCTGGAGACCAGTGTTCCCTGCGTCTTCGCAGTCGGCGATGTCCGCTCGGGGTCGATGAAGCGAGTCGCGTCGGCGGTCGGTGAAGGCGCGAGCGCGGTTCGGTCGGTCCATCGTGCACTCGCCACCACCGGATAGCTCGAAGCAGCGGAACCTAACGACTGGAGCGGCATGGACTTTGAGTTGTCCGGCGAGCAGCGGTTGCTACGCGACACAATCCGGTCATTCGTGGATGCGGAGATCCGGCCGGTGGCTAGGCAATGGGAGGAGTCTGGCCGTTATCCCGAGGAGATTGTCGCCACTATGCGCCAGATGGGGCTCTTCGGCCTCCTGGTGCCCGAGGAGTACGGCGGCATGGCTGCCGACATGGTCTCGCTCGCGGTCGTGTTCGAGGAGATCTCCCGTGGCTGGATGGGCGTGGCTGGGATCCTGGGCAGCCATTCGCTTTCCTGCTGGATGATCGCGGCCTTCGGGACCGACGAGCAGAAGAACGCGCACCTGCCAGCACTCGCGAGCGGCGAGCGGCGTACCGGCATCGCGCTGACCGAGCCCGGGGCCGGGAGCGACCTGCAGGGAATAGCGACTACCGCGCGACGGGTCGGTGACCACTATGTGGTCAACGGCCGGAAGACCTGGATCACCAATGCCAGGCACGCTGACCCGCTGCCCGTGCTGGTCAAGACCGAGCCGTCATCGACACCCGCGCATAAGGGCATGTCCGTGCTCCTGGTTGACCCGGCATCGCCTGGGTTCGAGGTGGTGCGCGACTTGCCGAAGCTCGGCTACCGGGGCCCGGAGACCTCCGAGATCGTGCTGGACGATGTCGCCGTCCCGGCCGCGAGCCTGCTAGGCGGCACGGAGGGCCGGGGACTTCAGCAGGTGCTCGCCGCGCTGGAAAAAGGACGCATCAACATTGCCGCCAGAGCTGTGGGCGTCGCGCAGGAGGCTTACGATCAGGGGCTGCGTTATGCCGGGGAGCGAGAGGCGTTCGGTCAGAAGATCTCAGGATTCCAGGCAGTCCAGCTGAAGCTGGCTGACATGGCGATGAAGCTTCAGGCCGCGCGGCTGCTCACCTACTGGGCGGCGTCGCAAGCGGACGCCGGGAGGCGTGCCGACCTGGAGTCCGGGCT
This sequence comes from Streptosporangiaceae bacterium, assembly GCA_030043395.1. The sequence continues at coordinate 31 of JASHXW010000417.1, read as the reverse complement.
GGCCAAGGTCTACGCCTCCGAGGTAGCATAC
>JASHXW010000038.1 GCA_030043395.1 Streptosporangiaceae bacterium | reverse complement strand
GGGACGCCAAGGCTGAAGCCCCTGGTCCGGGCCTGCTGCCTCGGAAACGTATCGGCCATGACATCAGATCCTGCCAGCCCGGTTATCCTCGCGGCATGACTACCGGGCCCAGCCGACGGCTGATGTTCGTGCACGCCCATCCCGACGACGAGTCGATCGAGACCGGGGCGACGATGGCGAAATATGCCGCGGAAGGCGCCCAGGTGACGCTCGTCACCTGCACCCTTGGCGAGCTCGGCGAGGTGATCCCGGCTGACCTCGCGCACCTGGCCTGGGACAAGGAGAACAGGCTGGGCGAGCACAGGATCGGCGAACTCGCTGCCGCATGCGCCGCGCTCGGCGTCACCGACCACCGCTTCCTCGGCGGGCCGGGCAGGTGGCACGACTCCGGGATGATGGGCACGCCGTCGAACGACTGGGACGGCGCCTTCTGGCGAGCGGACGTGGAGGAGGCGGCCGGCGCGTTGCTTGAGGTCGTCCGGGAGGTCCGGCCGCAGGTGCTCGTGACCTACGACTCGAATGGCTTTTACGGCCACCCCGACCACATCCAGGCGCACCGGGTGGCATGGCGGGCATTCGAGCTGGCCGACGGGCTGGTGAGCAAGTTCTACGCGACCGCGATTCCGCGATCGGCACTGGAGGCGGCGATCAAGGTCCTCGGCGCGGAAAGGCCGGCAAGCCCTGGCGGGCCAGAGGCCGGGGATGCGGGGGGATCGGACTTCCTCGCCGTCGACTCGGTCGACGACCTTCCGTTCGGCGTTCCCGACGAGCAGGTGACTACCGAAGTCGACGCCACCAGCTACCTGGAGGCCAAGATCGCCGCGATGCGCGCGCACGCCAGCCAGATCGCCGTGGACAGCCCGTTCTTCGCGCTGTCCAACATGATCGGGCGGCGGGCGCTTGGCGTGGAGTTCTACACGCTGCTCGCCGGGCCGGGCGGCGCCGGGCCCGGGCCTGCCGGGCGGGAAGAGGACCTCTTCGCGGGACTTGAGTAGCCTGCTACCCGTGGATCGCGCGCTGACCATCCTGACCTACCTGGCGCTGCTGCTGCTCGGGCTCGCCGTCGGCCTGCTCGGCGCTTTCTTCTACGGCTCAGGGCCTGCGCCCCTGGCGGCTATCGCGTTCGACCTCGCCATCTTCGCCTCCTGCCTGCTTGGCGCCTGGGGAACGCGTGCGGTGGTCGGCGGGCTCGCCCCGGCAGTTGGCTGGTTCGCGATCATCCTGCTGCTGGCCAGGGGCACCTCCGGCGGCAGCATCATGATCACGGCGACGGAAGCCGGCGAGTGGTTCCTGTTCGGCGGCTCCCTCGCAGCGGCGCTGGGCCTCGTCGCCGGACTGGCCGCGTGGACCAGGCCGCCGCGGGCTACGCGGCCGTAGCCAGGTACTCGGCCAGCCGCTCGACGGCCGTCCGCAGCCGCCGGAAGTACGCCGCCCTGCTCAGGCAGAGCCGCGCGGCGGCGGCCTCGTGGCTGGAGGCCGGTTCCAGGTAGCCGACCACGAGGACGTTGCGCAGCAGCTTCTCGCTCTGGCTGTCGCCGAACGCCTTCTCGGCCGCGTCGCGCAGCAGGGTCCGGACGAACTCGGCCCGCTCGGCGACAGTCGCGCCCTGCGCGAGCGGGCTACGCGCCAGATCACGCGGCACGCCGAAACTCCGCAGCGCCGAGCGGACGATCTCCAGGTCAAAGCTCTCCGATGTCGGCGTCAGCGCTTGCGTCGCATGGTCGGCCGTCGGGTCCTGGCTGTCGGAGAGTTCCGGATCTGGCAGGCCAAGCTCGGTGTACACCTGGCGGCGAAGCGAGACGAGAAGGCCGCCAGGGCCGAAGTCGAGCCGGTGGCATTCCACTGGCCGGCCGCCGATGTCCGCGTCGAGCTCGGTGAGATGAGTGGCTCCGGCTGCTTGCGCGAACTCACGCGCTCCGGGATGGGCGGGATCGATCGGCAGGTAGCAGAATCTGGGGTTCGCGACGCCGGAGCGCAGCACCCCAGCCAGGCCAAGCATGGCCTGAACCCTGCCCTGCCCCTCGAAGTCGACCGCCGCCTGCCACAGGACGGACTCGCCGAGGCTGGCGTCGAGCCGGGCCCGCGCGAGCCAGCGCGCGATCAGCGGGTCGGTGTCGGCGAGCTGGGGAGCGGAGGCCTGGCTCATGTAGACCAGGTAGCCGCGGATCTGGTCGTCGAGGTCCCTGGCAACGGCCACGCGGTCGGGTGCCTGCGCGAAGTACCGGCGGGTGAACTGCCACCAGGCCCAGTTGTGCTGCGGGCCCATGTGGCGCTCTACCAGGTCGGCGTCGCCCTCGCGGATCGAGTCGATCCGCAAGCTGGCGCTCCCCTCCCAGCCGAAGCCCCAGCGGATGATCGGGTCTTCCACCAGGTGCGCCATGTCGATGATCAGCATCGGCTGGCCCTCGCTGGCCCGCTGGTACAGGTAATCCACGATCCGCCGGCGCAGTTCCCGCTCCAGGTCAGGGTTACGTAGCCGCAGGTCAGCAAGCAGGGCCTTGCGCACCAGCTCGTGCAGCGCGATGCCGTCGCCGAGCACCTCGCTCACGGTGAGCTCGTAGAGCTGCTGGTAGGCCAGGTCCGCGTCTTCACCGGGCAGCACCGCGCGCATGAGTTGCAGCGTCGTCGTCCTCGCGATGGCGGCGATGCCCAGAGCCGAGGGGCGGACGTCGCGGGCGTCAGTGTCGACCAGGCGATGCACCAGCGCCCGGAGTATGTCGGGCCGGTCGGGCTGGCTGGCCGCGTTCCACGTCGCGTCCGCAGTAGCGGCGTCGGCCGCCAGCGCGAGGGCAAGCGGCGAGCCGGCCGCCCAGTCGATGATGGCCGGGACGCGCTCGTCGGCAAGTCCGTGGCCGGCGAGCAGGTCACGCGCCTCAAGCGGGGCCAGCGCGCCCAGGTCAAGCCGGGCCGTCACCGACTCCCAGCCTCCGGTGAACCAGCCTGGGTCCGGCCGGCTGCGCCCGGCGATGACCACCAGGGAGTGGTCCGGCAAGGACGGCAGCAATTCGCCCCGCAGGTACGGGTCGAGGGCGGCCATCCGCTCGTAGGAGTCCAGGATCACCAGCGGCCGCTCCCGGGTCGCGGCGTTCTTCAGGGCCGCCTCCAGGTTGCCCGGCGCCGGGCCGTACTCCCTGCCATCGCAGGCGATCACCTGGAAGCCGCGCCCCCTGGCCCGCCTGGCGACCTCGCGCAGCAGCGCGCTCTTGCCGATTCCGCCGGGACCGCTAATGTGGACGACGCTTGCTGGCGGGTCGTCGGAGTCCATGCACCGCTCGATGAACGCGAGCTCGCGCTCGCGTGCGGTGAACCTGTCCCGATCTCGGTCCTCGAGCCGGGCCGCCAGCGTCCTGCGCGGAGGGTCGTGCACTGCCTGGCCCATCCATGCCCCCGTGCTGGCGCATCGCAGCGTGCGACACGGCGTCGTTGGTCACCGAGCGGGGCTATCCCGGTCTACCGCGCTCGTTATCAGCGTACCAAAACGAGACTCAAGTGACATTGCGCTCCCAGAACGCCTAACGCACTGTGGTTCCCGGCATGTCTTGCGAATGGCATGCGATCTACCTGCAATTATTTGCCGGAAGTCTCTAGGAAGATCGGAGTCGCCTCAGTGGGCATCTTCAAGCAGATGAAGGACATGCGAGACATGGCCAATGCCGCGCCTGGAATGGTGGCGCAGGCTCAGCAGATGGGCGCCCAGGCCCAGCAGATGGCCGCGGCGCAGCAGGCCGCAGCGATGGCCCAGGTAGCCCAGGCTCAGGCGCAGGCGGGCCAGGCCCCCGGCGCAGCGCCGACCGGCCCCGACTTCGAGCCGATTAATGGCGTGTCGCTCGAGCAGTTCGCCTCGGTGTCGAAGGGCGTCGCGGCATTCAACTATGACGCGAGCAAGCTTGTCGACATCGCTGCTTCCAAGGGCATCTCGAGCTATGACTGGGAAGATGCGCATCGCGGCTGGAACGAGCGGATCAAGGCCAACCCCGCGGTCGCCAGCCGCTTCAACCAGCTTTACCGGGAGGCCTGACCGCCATGGGCATGTTCAAGAACATGCGCGACCTGAACAACATGGCCAAGGACATCCAGCGCAACAGCCCTCCTGTCGGAGAGCGGATGGCGCAGGCGCAGCAGCGCATGGCCAACGCGCAGGCGATGATGGCAGCGCAGACCCAGTCGGCGAACATGGCCGCTAACGCATCGGCGATGCTGGCCAGCGGGGCGGCCGTGCGCCGTGACGTGACGATCACCGGGATCCGCCAGGTCGGGATGATCAACTTCGACCCGCTGGTCGAAATCGAGCTGACGGTGATGGCCGATGGCATGCCGCCGTACCCGGCCACGGTCCAGCAGTCCGTCAGCCAGATGCAGATCGGCCAGCTTCAGCAGGGCAAGAGCCTGCAGGCGATCATCGAGACGGCGAACCCGACCAATATCTGGCTCGACCTGATGAGCCTTCGGTAAGCAAGCTCCCAGGCGCGGTCTGCGCGTCCTGGTAGGCGCCGCTGGAGCTGGTTGCTGGATCGGGGGGGATCAGGTGACCAGCTCCCGCGGTACGTCGGCCATGGCTGCCCGGAGTTCCTCGCCGAGGGCCTTGGCCTGCGGGTCGAGCCTGGTGCTCGCGGCGACGCCGCGGCCAAGCAGGCCGAGCACGACGAAGTTGAGTG
>JASHXW010000416.1 GCA_030043395.1 Streptosporangiaceae bacterium | reverse complement strand
GAGCGGCGGATCACGACCACCGACCTGGCGCCTGGCCAGGCCAGGGCTACGATCGCCCGGCTCAGCGCGGCCATCGACGAGGCCAAGTGCATCGGCGACCTGGACGGGCTCAGGGGCAGGCTCGATGCCTTGTCGAAGCAAGCCGACGACCGGCACCAGGAGAACAAGGCCGCCAGGGAGCGGACCCGCGCCGAGGCGATCGAGATCAAGGAGCGGATCGTCACCGAGGCTGAGCAGATCGCCACGGAGGCCACGCACTGGAAGTCGGGCGGCGAGCGGCTCAAGGAGCTGCTCGAGGAATGGAAGGCAGCACCGCACGGGGACCGGCAGGCCGAGGCGTCACTGTGGAAGCGGATGTCAGCCGCCAGGAGCGCGTTCGCCAAGAGACGCAAGACCTACTTCGCCGCGCTCGAAGAGGAGCGCGAGGGCGTACGGGAGCGCAAGCAGGAGCTCGTCCGCCGTGCCGAGGAGCTGTCGACCTCGACCGACTGGGCCGCGACTGCCGCCGCGTACCGCGACCTGATGAACGCATGGAAGGAAGCCGGGCGAGCCGACCGGGCCGCGGAGGACGAGCTCTGGAAGCAGTTCAGGGCCGCGCAGAGTGCCTTCTTCGATGCTCGGTCCGCCGCGCTGTCAGCCAAGGACAACCAGCTTCGCGAGCGCGCCACGGCGAAGGAAGAACTCCTAGCGGAGGCCGAGAAGCTGCTCCCGGTGACCGATCCCAAGGTGGCCAGGACCGCTCTGAGGTCCATCCACCAGCGCTGGGACAAGATCGGCTCGGTCGCGAAGGAGGCCCAGGAGCGCCTGGAAGGCGGCCTGAGGAAGATCGACGACGCCGTGCGCAAGGCCGAGGACATCCAGTGGCGCCGCACGAACCCGGAGGCTCTCTCGCGCGCCAGGGACACGATCGACCAGATCCGCAAGACGATCGCGAACCTCGAAGGGCAGCTTGAGTCGGCGATCGAGCGCGGCGACGACGATGCCCGACAGCGCGCGCAGAGCGCGCTGGCAACCCGCCAGGGCTGGCTTGCCGAGGCCGAGAAGACCCTCGCCGACCTGACTGGCTAGCAAGCGGTCCGGGCTGCAGCCTCGCCATTCGCCCAGTGGCCGGTGTCCCGAGACCGGCTTCAGGCCTGGCGCTCGCGGAAGCTAGCTGGTCACTCGGTGAGCGTCGTAGACGCCGTCGATGGTCCTGACCGCCTTCAGCACGTGGCGCAGGTGCTCGGGATCGCCCATCTCGAACGTGAACTTGCTGAGCGCCACCTGATCCCGCCTGGTCGTCACCGACGCGGACAGGATGTTGACGTGCTGCTCGGAGATCGACCTGGTGATGTCAGACAGCAGCCCGGTCCGGTCGAGTGCCTCGACCTGGATGGCCGCCAGGAAGCGCGAGCTCTCCCGCGGTGACCAGTGCACGCTGACGGTGCGCTCGGGCTCGGTCTGCACTAGGTGCGCGATGTTGACGCAGTCGGTCCGGTGCACGGAGACTCCGTTGCCCCTGGTGACGAATCCCGTGATCGCGTCACCGGGCACCGGCGTACAGCACTTGGACAGCCGGGCCCAGACGTCCGCGGCACCCTCGACCACGACTCCGGAGTCCCCCGTGACCGGGCGCGGGCTCGGCGGCCTGGTCAGGACCGTGGCCTCGGCCAGGTCCTCCTGCGCGCCTTCCGGGCCGCCCGCCGACCTGATGAGCTTGGTTACCACAGACTGGGCGCTGACGTGGCCGTCGCCGATCGCCGCGTACAGCCCTGACAGGTCCGGGTAGCGCAGTTCCATCGCGATCGCGCCGAGGGCATCGGCGGTGGCCAGGCGCTGCAGCGGCAGTCCCTGCTTGCGCATGGTCCGCGCGATCATCGCCTTGCCCAGGTCAGCCGAGGCCTCGCGGCGCTCCTTGGAGAACCAGTGCTTGATCTTGTTGCGAGCTCGCGCGCTCCTGACGAACCCGAGCCAGTCCTGGCTCGGGCCCGCATCAGCGGCCTTGGAGGTGAGGATCTCGATCGTCTCGCCGTTGGACAGCGTCGACTCGAGCGGCACTAGCCGGCCGTTGACCTTGGCGCCAACGGTCCGGTGGCCAACCTCGGTGTGGATCGCGTACGCGAAGTCCACCGGAGTCGCGCCCTGCGGCAGCGCGATGACCTCGCCGCGCGGCGTGAACACGTAAACGTCGGCGCTGCCTACCTCGAACCGCAGCGACTCAAGGAACTCGGCAGGATCGGTCAGCTCGCGCTGCCAGTCCACGAGCTGCCTGAGCCAGTCCAGGTCGGACGGGCTGCGGCCGCTCGCCATCTCCTCCTTGTACTTCCAGTGAGCGGCGACGCCGTACTCGGACCGCCGGTGCATCGCCCAGGTCCTGATCTGCAGCTCGACCGGCTTGCCTCCCGGGCCGATCACGGTCGTGTGCAGCGACTGGTACATGTTGAACTTCGGCATCGCGATGTAGTCCTTGAACCGCCCGGGAACGGGATTCCACCGGGCGTGCACGGACCCGAGAACGGCGTAGCAGTCGCGGACCGAATCGACGAGGACCCGGATGCCAACCAGGTCGTAGATGTCGTCGAAGCCGACATTACGGGCGATCATCTTCTGGTAGACCGAGTACAGGTGCTTCGGCCGCCCGGTCACCCGGTTCTTGATCTTGGACTCTCGCAGGTCGGCAGAGATTTCCTCGATGACCTCCTGCAGGAATGCCTCGCGGCGCGGTGCGCGCTCGGACACCAGCCGGGCGATCTCGTCGTAGCGCTTGGGGAACAGCGTCGCGAACGACAGGTCCTCGAGCTCCCACTTGACCGTGTTGATGCCGAGCCGGTGCGCGAGTGGGGCGTAGATCTCCAGCGTCTCGCGTGCCTTCTGCTCCTGCTTGGCCCTGGTGTGATAGCGCAGCGTGCGCATGTTGTGCAGCCGGTCGGCCAGCTTGATTACGAGCACGCGGATGTCGCGCGACATCGCGACGACCATCTTGCGAACGGTCTCGGCCTGGGCCGCCTCGCCGTACTTGACCTTGTCCAGCTTCGTCACGCCGTCGACCAGGGAGGCGATGTCGTCGCCGAACTCACCGCGCAGCTCGTCCAGGGTGTACGGGGTGTCCTCGATCGTGTCGTGCAGCAGGGCCGCGCAGATCACGTCGTGCCTCATGCCAAGCTCGGCGAGGATCGTCGCGACGGCGAGCGGATGCGTGATGTACGGGTCCCCGCTTAGCCGCGACTGGCCGGCGTGGCATCTGGCCGCGACCTCATACGCGCGCTCGATCAGCCTGATATCAGCCTTCGGATGCGTGGTACGGACAGTCCTGATCAGCGGCTCGAGTACCGGGTTGACGGCTCCCCGCGGCGACGCCAGCCGGCTCAGCCGCCGCCGGACGCTGGTGTGCCCGCCTCCCTGCAGTCCTGGTCCCGCAGTTCGCGGTGCCGAGCGGGCCGGCGCACTGGCGTCTCGCGCGCTGCTGCCATCGGTGACGGCAGTGTCGTCGCCTTGACTCACTTCGCCGTTCGGGGGATCGTCTGCGGGCGCGCCAGCAGCCGGCGTCACCCCGTTGCCGGCCCCGGGCAGTTCACGGTCGGGCGCGCCTGGCCCCGCGGCCTCCTCCTGGGTGACTCCGCTTTCGGCCATGCGGGCCGTCGCTACGTCACCAGCCACTGCCGCTCCTCGCGTCAGTTGAAGCAACTAGCTTATCCGCAGGCACGGTGCTTGCGAGCCAGACCGTGCGCACGCCAGCGCTACCAGGCAAGGACAGCGCGGACATCGAGGCCGGGCAGGCTGGCCCGGCCGTTGAGGAAGCCAAGCTCGATCAGCACGCTGACCGCGGCCACCTCAGCGCCGCTGCGCTTGATCAGCTCGGCAGCCGCCGCGGAGGTACCGCCCGTCGCCAGGACGTCGTCGACGATCAGCACTCGCTCCCCCGGCGCGAACGCGTCGGCATGCACCTCGACCGTAGCCGACCCGTACTCGAGCTCGTACGTCTGCGCCAGCGTTGGTCCAGGCAGCTTGCCTTGCTTGCGCACTGGCACGAATCCGACGCCGAGCGCAAGCGCGACCGGGGCCGCGAGTATGAACCCGCGTGCCTCGATCCCGGCGACCTTGTCGATCCGCTCGTAGCCGCTGGCCAGCGCATCGATCGCGGCAGCGAACCCCGGGGCATCGGCCAGCAGCGGCGTGATGTCCTTGAACACCACGCCAGGCTGCGGGTAATCGGGCACATCCCTGATGAGGCCGCCAAGCAGCTCAGCCACCGGTGTCCTAGCCTGCGCCGAGGACACTCGCTACCTGCGCTTCTTCTTACCCGACGGCCGTCGTTGCGCCGCGGTCGAGCGCCGCGGCTGCTGCCTCGGGCCGGAGGTTGGCCTGGAGCCCGCGCCAGAGCTAGCGGGCCGGCCTGCGCCAACCGCGGCCGCTGCGCCGATGTCGTCGGCCGCCGGCTCTTCCGGCTCGCCGTCCGGCGCGTCGACGCCGTTGACCAGGGCGGCGCCAGTACCGGGCGAGCCCCTGTCCGCTGAGCGCGCCGGCGCCGGGCCGGTATCTGCCAGTCCTTCCGCCAGGGTGCCGGCCACGGCTGCGGTGCCGGCCATGCTGCCGGCGGCCGCCGCCTTCGCCTTGCGCTTGGAGCTGCTTGCCCGCTGGGCGAGCTGCCTGGAGAGCAGCCGGTGATCGGGGTGGCGCTCCTTCAGGTCGGCAAGGACCGGGGTAGCGATGCAGATCGAGGAATAGGTTCCCGACAGCATTCCGACGAAGAGGACCAGCGACAGGTCCTTCAGCTCGCTGTTGCCGAGCAGGTTCACGCTGACGATCAGGATCGAGACCACCGGCAGCAGCGCGATCAGGGAGGTATTGATCGAGCGGACCAGGGTCTGGTTCAGCGCCAGGTTCGCGGCGTCGCTGTACCTGACCCGTCTGGTGACCAGGATGCCGGCGGTATTCTCCCTGACCTTGTCGAAGACCACCACCGTGTCGTACAGGGAGTATCCGAGGATCGTCAGCAAGCCGATCACGGTCGCCGGGCTGACCTGGAAGCCGGTCAGGGCGTACACGCCGACCGTGATCACGATGTCGTGCGCGAGCGCGACCAGGGCCGCTGTCGCCATCCGCCATTCGAAGGCGACGCTGAGGTAGAGCACGATCACGATCAGGAACGCGATCAGCGCCTCGAGCGCCTTGTCCGAGATCTGCGTGCCCCAGGTCGAGCTGACCGACTGGACGCTTACGGCACTGGCGTTGGCCAGGTGGAAGGCGTGCGCGATCGCGTCCTGCACCCTGAACTGAGTGCCCGAGCTCAGGACCGGGGTTTCCACCGACCAGCCTGAGCTGCCGACGCGCTGCACGACCGGACTCGGGGCCCCGGCGCCGCTGACGGCATTGATCACCGCCGTCTGGCTGGCGTGGGCGGCGGTGAACTTGTACAGGCTGCCGCCCTTGAAGTCGACGCTGTAGTTCAGTCCCCTGATCCCCAGCGCCGCGATCGCGATGATCAGGATCGCGCCGGAGATCATGTACCAGGTCCGCTGGCGGCCGACGAAGTCGAAGGAGACCTCGCCTCGGTACAGGCGGCCCGGGATGCTGCCGATCCCGTGGCGCCGGGGCGCAGCCGGTGACGATTGGGGTGTCGTCGCTGCCATCACGCCTCCCTCGGGGTGTTCCGGGCACTCGCAGCCGCACCGCCTGCGGGCTGCCCCGCGGGCCGCGAGCCACGCCACGGTGATCTCGCCCCGAGCCTCGCCGGGTCAAGACCGGACCACTTATGGCCGCGGCCGTAGAACTCTGTCCTGGCGAGCAGGGTCACCATCGGCTTGGTGAACAGGAACACGATCACGATGTCGATCAGCGTGGTCAGGCCGAGCGTGAAGGCGAAGCCCCTGACGTCGCCGATCGCGAACAGGTACAGCAAGAGCGCAGCCAGGAAGGACACGGTGTCGGAGACCAGGATGGTGCGCCTGGCCCGCTGCCAGCCGCGTTCCACGGCCGTCCGCAGTGTCCGGCCTTCCCTGACCTCGTCGCGCAATCGCTCGAAGTAGACCACGAACGAGTCCGCCGTG
>JASHXW010000415.1 GCA_030043395.1 Streptosporangiaceae bacterium | reverse complement strand
CGGGATCACAGTCCCCGGCTCCGCAACGCTCGAACAGGTCGCCTACCTGGACACGCCAGGTCCGGGCACGCCGATCTTCGTGCACTATGGCGGCGAGTTCCCGTACGGCCTGCCGGTGCCAGGGTCGAGTCGTTACAAGATCGGGATCCATCACGGCGGGCCCGTCGTGGATCCCGGTCAGCAGGTCCACGACGAAGACGCCGCGCTCACCGAGCGGATCGCGCAGGCAGCGCGATCTATCCTGCCCGGCGTCGATCCGCGGCCCGTGGCAGTCGAGCGGTGCATCTACGACAACTCCCCCGACACCGACTTCATCGTGGACCGGATCGGCAACGTGGTGATCGGCAGCGGCACCTCAGGGCACGGTTTTAAGTTCGGCCCGCTGATCGGCGAGTGGCTGGCGACTCTCGCGACCGCGGCGCCTGGCCAGTCCGGTGCGGACCAGACCACAGAGCCCCCGCCCGCGAGGTTCGCCCTGAGCCGCTTCTAGCCGCCGGTGCGGCGTGGTGCGGCGCGCACGTCCATTGTCGGGCGCACTCGGTACAGTCCGCATATGACCGGCACTGTCGCTGTGATCTACCGCAAGTACGACGGCTCGCTCCACTGGCACCTGGAGGCGCGCTGGCTCGGCGAGGACGAGCACGGCATCTGGGTGGGCACGAGCCGGCCGACGGCAATGCGCAAGGGCGATGGCCCCCTGGTCGAGTTGGATCACGCCTCGGTGATGCTGTTCCCGCGCGACGCGTGGTGGACCGGGGCCTTCAACGCCGAGCCTGCCCGGACGGAGATCTACTGCGACATCACGAGCCCGCCGCGCTGGCCAAGCACCGGCGAGGTGACCATGGTCGATCTCGACCTCGATGTCCTGCGGATGCGAGATGGCCAAGTCGTCCTGGACGACGCGGACGAGTTCGCCGAGCATCAGCGCCTGTACAGCTACCCGGCCCACGTCATCGACGAGGCGGAGCGGGCCGCTAGCTGGCTCACCGAGGCGCTGTCCGACGGCCGGGAGCCCTTCGCCGCGGTCTACCGCACCTACCTCGCGCTGATCGCGCCAGGCGGCTGACGGCCCGCCGGCGCGCCGCCGCGTCCATGCCTAGCTGGAAAGCCGGGCGGCGATGCCGTCGAGCAGGCAGTCAAGGCCGAACTCGAAGCGTTCGTCCTGGGTATCCAGGGCATCGGGATCGATCTGGTCGGTGATGAGTGACAGGAAGTGCTCGAACCGGCCCGTCGAAGAGAGCTTCTGCCGCCATGCCTCGAGCATCTCGTGCATGTCCACATACCGCCCGAACTGGTCCTGCTCCCGCTGCGCACGGATCTCCTGAAGCTCGCGCAGGACCGCCCCGGACACGTAAGTGTTCACGGCCTGCAGGATGTTCATCTTCGTGGCTATGCCCGCCTCGATGCCATCAAGCGCCGCTATCGACTTGTCGATATTGCCTAGGGTGTTCGGCCCCATCGGAGGCCGTGCGCCGATGAAGTCCATCACCCACGCATGCCGTCGGAGCACAGCCCTGATGCTCCTGGCCTGAACCTGCAGGTCGGCGCGCCAGTCGCCGGTGGGCTCCGGCACGTTGACGTCCGCCATAAGGGCGTCGAGCATCAGCTCGAGCAGATGCTCCTTGCCGGCCAGGTGCCAGTACAGCGACATCGCGCCGGCCTGCAGCACTTGCGCGATCCGGCGCATGCTGACGGCCTCGGCCCCCTCCGCGTCAGCGATCGCGATCGCGGCGTCCACGATCTGCGCGCGGGACAGCGTCGCGTTGCGCCGCTCCCTGTCGCGGTACTCGGCGTGACCGCGTGCTCGCCCGCGCCCCGGTCCCTCACCGCGGTCGGCACGTCCTGCGCGAGCCGAGTCTGGCCAGGCACGCCCCTCGGTGCGCGCGCGGGCTCGCTGAGCGCCCTGCTGGCGAGCCGCCTGGCGGAACGCTGCGCCTGGGCCGTAGGGCGGCCACAGGTCGTCGTCGTTCTCCATGAGCTTTCCAATCGACTTGACTTCTCTCGTACATCGTACTGTACAGTACAGCGTACGAGAAGTGCTCGTACAGCGTACTGGAGGAGGGCCAGATGAACGAGACCCTGGCGATCGAGGCCGTCGGCCTGACGAAGGCATTTGGCGAAACCCGCGCGCTTGACGGCCTTGACCTGGAGGTTCCGCGAGGCGCGATCCTCGGCATGCTCGGCCCCAACGGCGCGGGCAAGACCACGACCGTGCGGGTGCTGTCCACGCTGCTGCGGCCCGACAGCGGGTCTGCCCGGGTAGCTGGCTTTGACGTCAGGACACAGGCCTCTCAGGTCCGCCAGCACATCGGCCTCACGGGCCAGTACGCGGCGCTCGATGAGTACCTCACCGGTCGCGCGAACCTCGTGATGATCGGCCGTCTGGGCAAGCTTTCGGTCCGGCAAGCCAAGGTCAGGGCAGCGGAGTTGCTTGAGCGCTTCGACCTGACCGCGGCTGCCGACCGCGGCGTAAAGACGTACTCGGGCGGAATGCGGCGCCGGCTGGATCTGGCTGCCAGCCTGGTGACCCGGCCGGAGATCTTGTTCCTCGACGAGCCGACCACCGGCCTTGACCTGCCAAGCCGCCTGGTGACCTGGGACGCGGTACGCAGCCTGGCTGCGGACGGGACGACTGTCCTGCTCACCACGCAGCACCTCGACGAGGCCGACAACCTGGCAACCCGCATCGCGGTCGTGGACCACGGCTACGTGATCGCCGACGGAACGCCAGCCGAGCTCAAGGCCAAGGTCGGCGGCGAGCGGGTGCGGCTGACTGTCGCGGCCGAGTCAGCGGTAAGTGCCGCGGCTGACGTGCTTACCCGCCACTCGAGCGAGCCCGCGTGGGCTGACGTGCCGGCCAGGACCGTCGAGGCCCCGGTCACCGCAGCCGCGCGCCACCTGCCTGAGATCGTGCGCGACCTCGATGCAGCCGGGGTCTTGCTCGAAGACCTGGCCATCCGCCATCCCTCGCTCGACGACGTCTTCCTGACCCTCACCGGGCACAAGTCGCAGGACACCGCCTCCTCCGCCGCCTTGACGCACTAAGGAGAACCAGACATGACAACAGGATCGGTTGCCTCCCGCTCCCCCGGCCTAGCCGCTGACGCGGGACTGGCCCGCCTGTGGTGGGCGGTCAAGGACACATGGGTGCTCGCCAAGCGCAGCATCGCCAGGATCCTCCGTGAACCAGAGCAGCTCACGGACGTCACGATCCAGCCAGTGATCTTCGTGCTGCTCTTCAACTACGTGTTCGGCTCGGCGATTCACATCGCGGGCGGCGGCGGCTATCACCAGTACCTGATCAGCGGCATGTTCGGGATGGCGATGGCCGGCAGTGCCCCAGGCACCGCCGTGGGCCTGAACAGCGACATGGCGACCGGGCTGATCGACAGGTTCCGCTCGCTGCCCATGTCCCGCTCAGCGGTACTCGCCGGGCGGACCATCGCCGACCTGGTCACTCAGGTACTTGGCATCGTCGTGCTGATCGGAGCCGGCCTGGCGGTCGGCTGGAGGGTGCATAACGGGCTCCCGGACGCACTGCTCGCCGTCGGCCTTTCGCTGCTCTTCGCATTTGCCATGACCTGGGCCGGAGCCTGTGCGGGCATGCTGCTGCGCAGCCCGGAAGCGGCCCAGGCCATGGGATTCGTCTTCTTCCTGCCACTGACCTTCGTGTCGAACGCGTTCGTGCCAACTCAGGGGATGCCGTCCTGGTTGCGGGCCTTCGCGAACTGGAATCCGATGAGCGCGGTCGCCGCGAGCTGCCGCAAGCTGTTCGGCGGCGCCAACCCGGCGGCCAGCATTCAGGACTGGCCGATGCAGCACCCCGAGCTGGCGGTCGTCTTCTGGTCTGTCGCGCTGATCGCTGTCTTCGCCCCCACCGCGGTTCTCCTGTACCGGCGCAAGGTACTTAAGTGATCACGCTGGCCCGGCGTGCTGACGGTGCCTGACCAGCCGGTCGTACAAGGCAAGCACCGAGGCGGTCGCATCAGCCTGCGTGGGCAATTCGGCAGCGCGTGCTGCGGCCGCCCTGGCGAGGGCGGCCGCAAGCTCGCGGTCGTCGAGCACGCGCAGGACCGCACTGGCCAGCGCCGCCGGATCACCCGGCCTGACGAGTAGCACCGCGTCGTCACCGGTCAGGTCCCTGACTCCGCCGACGTCGGTCGCGATGATAGGCCGGGCGGCGCGCAGTGCCTCCTGCAAGATCAGCGGCTGGCCCTCCCACCGGCTGGGCAGCACGAATGCGTCCGCGACGGCGAGCAGCTGGGCGACGTCGTCGCGCCGGCCGAGGAACCTTACGGTCACTTCGAGCTGGCGCGCCTGGCTGGCGAGCACTCCGGCGAGCGGCCCTGTCCCTGCGATGACGAGGATCGGCTCGGGGCGCCGGTCGCGCCACCGGGCGGCGGCTGCCAGCAGCGTGTCGAAGCCCTTCTGGTCCGCCAGCCGCCCGGCAGCCAGTACCACCGGCCTGCCTTCGGAGGATAGGTCATCAGGCGCCAGGTCGTCCGCAGCGGCCGGACCGGTATCCGGCGAGTCGGCAGCGGCCTGCGCGCTCGACTCGGATGCCGTACCCGGCGTCGGCGCAGTCCCGGCTGGCACGCGTGCCGGCGCGCTTGCTGGCGCCGCGGCCACCGGTACCGGCCAGTTCGCCGCCGACGGCCCGGCTGGATCGAAGGCCGGAACGACCGCCCGTCCGACTTCTCGCGCGCCTAGTGTGCGCATCCGGGCTGCAAGGTCAGCCGACACGCAGAGCACCGCATCGGCGCGCCTGGCGACCAGCCGCTCAAGGGCCGCGTAGACCATCGCACGCCCGGTACTCCCGGGTGCGGCGTTATGCACCGTGACGACCAGCGGCGGCGGGCTGCCACCTGGCCAGCGAGCCGCCGGGTACGGCCGCAGTGCCAGCGCCGCGAGCGCCCCGGCTCGCATGCCGTGAGCGTGCACCACGTCCGGGCGCATCCCCGCCAGCAGCCGCCGCAGCCTGCGGACGGTAGCGGTGTCGTGGGCCGGGTGCGGCGAGCTTGCGATGTCGACGGCGTCGAACCGTACCGAACCCGCTCGCGCCGTGACAGCTCGCCCGGTCACATCAACCGGGCCTGGCGCGCTGGCGCCGTCATCGGCCTGCTCGATCCGCAGCAGCGCCCTGGCCTGAGCAGGCCCGACGACCCGGACACCCAGACCAGCCCGAACGCATCCGTCTGCCAGCATGGCGACGTGGCGGCCGGTGCCGCCGTCGGTGGTCCCCAGGACGTAGGCCACCCGGCGCGCGGTCATGACGCTCCCCTAGCAAGAGGAAGCGCGCGGCGTGCTGCGAGGACGGCCACGTGAGTGGTGTACCTCGCGCAGAGCGGAACGAAAAGTGCGTAGGCGGCGATCATTACGACGCTCTACGTGACGTGGGCCGGCACCTGACCTGCTTGCGCTGGCGCCGGGACGTGCGGCGGCCGACGTCCGAGCATGTCCAGCCAGCGCAGTGCAGGCGTGCGCTCGATCACCTTGGTGAAGCTGACCTTCTCGCTCGCGGCCGTCAGGCCGGCGATGGCGGCCAGCGCGGTCACCCGGGCCGCGCGAGGCAGGCCGCACGCGGCGACGCCAAGCATCGCGCCAACCGCGTTGGCGCCCGCGTCGCCGAGCATGGCCTGCTCGCCCAGATCCTCGGGCAACATCGCGATCGCGGCTCCTGCCGGCGCGGTGACGGTCGCCCTGGCCTGCTGCCCGCTGGTAGCAAGAACCGCGCTCGCAAGCATGGATACCTTGATCGCGCGGCC
>JASHXW010000414.1 GCA_030043395.1 Streptosporangiaceae bacterium | reverse complement strand
TGCCAGCAGCTCAGCGTCCGCGCCGAGCGTTGCGTCCAGCGCCTGCAGCGCCGAAAGCCCGAATACCTGCAGGCCGTCCTGACCCAGATGCTGCCGTGCCCAGCCTTGCACGTACTCGGTCACTTCGGCGGCGGTCGTCTCGCTCACCAGATCATGCTTGTTGATAACCACGAAGAGCTTGCCAACCTGGCCTGCAGCGCTGACCAGGAACTCCGCCTCTGCCGCCGTGATCGCCGAGTCGAATCCGGTGACGAGGATGATCGCATCCGCCTGTGGCAGGTAGTTCAGCGTTGCGGCGGTGTTAGCGACGATCGCCGATCCGACCCCCGGCGTGTCGACGAACTCAAAGCCCAGCCGCAGTAGCTCCGCAGGGAGTTCCAGGTCGACGGACGTGACCTGCATGCGTGCGCGATCCGCTCCCGCCTGCGTGACGTACCCGGCCACCTCTGCCACCGGAACCTCCAGCGGCAGAGCGATCGTACGGCTGCGGACCAGTGCGCGACTATGAGCTCCGTAGCGGACAGTGGTTACGACCGACGTCATCGGCAGCGCGCCCATCGGCAGGTACGCATCGCCTAGCAGTGCATTCATCAGGGTGGTCTTGCCTCGGCTGAACTGACCTACCACCGCCAGCTGGAACCGGTCGGAGGCGAGCCGGGCCAGCAGCGACCGGACCTCCTGCTCGCGGTGCTCATCGTGGTAGCTGCGCACGATCGGCAGCAGGGCGCGCAGGATGTCGGCCAGGTCAAGGCGGCGCTGCCGCAACCCGGCCAGCTGTTCTACCGGACCAGTGCTCACTGCTCAGCCAGGGCTCGGCGCCCGGCTGGCATCTGCCGCCGGGCGATAACCAGGAAGGGCACGGCGGCGGCCTGGCAGGCGACCGCGAATGCCGTGACCGCGCCGAGCGACACATAGAAAAGCGCTCCGATCGCGACGCTGCCGATGACCCAGCCGGTGCCGTAGATGCCGGTGAACAATCCGAATGCCGAGGCCCGCCGGTCGGGGGCGACCATCGGCGCGATCGCCGCCGGCACGATGGACTCCTGCGCTCCCATGCCGAGTCCCCACAGCGCCATCCCTGCCAGCGCCGCCCAAATACCGCCGAGGAACACCAGCGGCGCGTAGGCTGCCGCTCCGATAGTCAGGGGGATCAGCAGTCCGATCCCCGTCCGGTCGTAGAGCTTGCCGAGAATCAGCGAGCCAGTGCCGCTGACTGCCATTGCTACCGCGTAGAACACCGGCACCACCGGCGCGGAGACGACATGCGCCTGCGCGAAGTGATAGGAGATCAGCGAGAAGTCGGCGAATCCCGCGCCGGCCAGCGCGGCCGCGGCCAGGTAGATCCAGAACACCCTCGGCAGCCCTGACCCGCTCACCTCCGCCGGCCCGGCGGACAGGTCCTGCGGGCGGGGGAAGAACCGCCGCGCGAGCAGCACCAGCGCTACCGTGACCACGGCCGGGGCGGCCAGGGCGGCGAACGCCAGCTGGTAGTCGTGGTTGCTGACCGCCAGTATCAGCGCGACGAGCAGCGGCCCGAACATGGCGCCGAACTGGTCCAATGCCTCATGCACCCCGAAGCCCCAGCCGTAACCCATCTCCTTCGCCGCATGCGAGAGCATCGCATCCCGCGGCGGATTCCTGGTCGCCTTGCCGACGCGCTCGGCGATGATCAGCAGCGCCGCGACTTCCCAGTTTCCAGCCAGCGCAAGCAGCGGCACTGCCGCCATTTGCACAACGTAGCCACCAATCGTGATCGGCCAGTAGCGGCCGGTACGGTCCGCAGCACGGCCGGAGAAGAGGCGCAATCCGTAGCCAAGGAACTCTCCCAGCCCGCTGATCACGCCGATCGCCAGCGCGCCCGCACCAAGCGTGCCCAGGTACGGTCCAATTACCGACCGAGAGCCCTCATAGGTGAAGTCGGCGAAGAAACTCATCACGCCGACCATCAGCACAAACCTAAGAGCCGGCGATGCGCCCCGTGCCCGGGCCAGCCAACTCTGGCGGCCATCGCCGCCCATTAGGCATGCTCTCCGGCGGGCGCGCTGCCGCAGTAGATGCTTCCGTCCATGAATGCCGCTGCCCGCCGCCAGGCGGTCGCCTCCGGTCCCTTGGGCTCGTCGCGACGGGCCGCCGTATTCTTGCTGAAGGCTTCGGCCAGCTCGGCTCGGAGTTGCTCGGCGACCTCCCCGGCTGTGCTGGCGGCCAGCTGCCCGGCCCGCGGGCTAACCCTGCGCAGGTTCAGCACGTGCCGCACGCACAGCGCGGTCGGCTGGCCAGAGAGTCCCGGTGACGTTCTCAGCGTGCCAGAGAGCTCCGTGAGGGCACGACTGGCGGCCAGGCTCCTGGCGTCACAGGCGATGCAAGCCGCCAAGCATTGCCGGCGGCGCCGCACGCCCACTCGCATCCTCGCATCACGAAAGATCGGGTGCCGGAGCGCGGAGGCCGCCTGCACGTGGCAGTGAGCCTGCCAGGCCAGAAGGGACCTCTGCCTCCAGTCAGCGCCGATCAGTTGCGCGGTGTCCTGCAAGTGCTCAGGGCACAGCAACGCGTTATCAAGGCTTCTGGTCTCATTTGTCAGTCGAGCCAGCGAGGCAAGGAATTCGGTCTCGGCTGCCGCCCCGGCGAGGCATGCCGCACAGACGTAAGACCCCGGATACGCCATCTCGGGCAGGCTTCGGCGCAGTACCGCGCGAACCTCGGCATCGTGCCCGGCTTCTCCGGCGAGCAGACGCAGGCTGATCGATCCGCTGAGCAATGTCGCGGCCATCAAGTCGTCGAGCCACCCGACGATCTTCCGGGACCCCGCTGCAACGGCCGCGCCGAAGTGCGGGACGCATAGTCCCCCGAGTTCGCGACAACGTTCCCTGATGCCCTGATCGGCGAGGCCCTCGAGCAGCGTGTCGAGGGCACGGCTGGTCGCGGACTCGTCGTGCTCACACATTGGGCACTGATCCGATGGCCTCCGCTGACCGCCTAGCTGCTGGATGGCCTCGGTGAGGAGGTACCGGTAGACAGCGGTCAGTCGTTGCCCAGCGCCAGGCTGGCCCATGAGTTGCCGAGTGTGCTTGCCGCACATCCCAAGCGAGCGCGTCAGCCTGGTTATGGCGATCATGTCGCCATGGCCTTCCAGGGCGAACCAGGTCAGGTAACGGGCATTGGCTCGGCCGACGTAGTGGCACAGCGGGCAGCCGGGCATGGTGAGCAAGTCGACCGCACTGTAGGTAGTTAGCGCAGAGGGATAGCCGGGAAGCGGCGTCGCAGCAGGCATCTAACACCCTGCGATGACCGGGGCGCCGTCGTCGGCTCTGCGCCGCCTGGCTGGATGGGTGAAGCTGCGCAGGCTACTGCCCAGCAAAAGCAATGAAGTCATGCCGCCGGCCTCCGCTATCAGCCAGGGACCGTTGGCGGCGTCTCCGCGAGTT
>JASHXW010000413.1 GCA_030043395.1 Streptosporangiaceae bacterium | reverse complement strand
GCCGGGACCGTCGAGCGGGTCATGCTCGACCGGGACAAGTTCCTGGCCAGGGCAGGCGCCTGAGCCGGATCAGACTCCGGTCGTGGACCGCGGGTACGCGATCGCAGGATCAGTGACGACGTTCACCAGGTATGGGACCGCGGAATCGAAGGCCCGTCGCAGCGCTAGCCCGATGCCGTCCGGCTGGGTGACGATCTCGCCAGCCCCGCCGAGCGCGCTGACCACCTGGTCATAGCGGCATTGCGGCTGCAGGTCCGCTGCGACGTCGTAGCCGTACAGTGCCTGCATCGGATGCTTCTCCAGGCCCCAGATGCCGTTGTTGCCGCAGATCATCACCACTGGCAGGTTGTGCCGGACGCACGTGTCGACGTCCATCAGCGAGAAGCCCGCGGCACCATCGCCGAGCAGCAGCACGACCTGCGCCGACGGGCGGGCGACCCTGGCCGCGATCGCGTAGCCCAGGCCCGTGCCCAGGCAGCCGTAGGGCCCTGGATCCAGCCAGTTGCCAGGCCGTCGCGGCTCGATGTACTTGCCGGCGTAGCTGACGAAGTCGCCACCGTCGCCGATGACGACCGCGTCGGACTCCAGCAGCGGGGCGAGCTCTCCGTAGATTCGCATCGGGTGGATGGGGAAGGCATCGCTGGCTAGCAGATCGGCATCGTTCCGGGTGGCCGCCTGGCTCGCCTGCGCCAGCCTGGGCAGCCAATCGGCGGTCCACGGACGGCCGAGCCCGGTCCGCTGAGCGGCGCCGGCCAGTCCGGTGAAGAAGGCGGTCAGGTCGCCGGCCGCCCAGGCCGCGAGCGGGCGGTGCCTGGCGATCTGCCCCGGCGCGTCGGCGACGTGCACGACCTGCGCTGGTCCGGTGCCTGCGCCGCCGCCGTACTCGCCGTAGCCGAGGCGGAAGTCCAGCGGGGTCCCGACCACGATGACCAGGTCAGCCTCGCCGAATGCCAGCGAGCGCGCCCTGGTGACGAGCAGCTCGTGGCCGGACGGCAAGATGCCCCGGCCCTGCCCGTTGGCGATGACCGGTAGCTGGAGGTCTTCCGCCGCGGCACGGGCTGCTTCATCGGCACCATCGAGCCAGACGTCCGACCCGAGTACTAGCACCGGCCTGCTGGAACCGGCGAGCAGCTCGGCGATCTGGCTGATGTGGGCCTGGTCCGGTCCGGCGTCCGCCGGGTCCGCCTGGCGGCCCAGCTCGCCGCTGCCGTCGCCACCGTGCGCCTGCTCGCCGTCGCTGTCGCCGGACCCGAACAGTGCCTCCAGGCTGACGTCGAGGAAGACCGGGCCCCGGTGCCTGGCGTTCGCGAGGGCGAAGGCCTCGCTGACCGACCTGCCGACGGAGGCAGAACCGTGCTCGGTCCAGGCTCGCTTGGTAATCGGCCCGAGCAGTGCCGGGTGATCGAACTCCTGCAAGCTGCCAGAACCCCAGCGGTAATCGGGTGCGCGGCCACCCAGGATGACGACAGCAGCCCCG
Source organism: Streptosporangiaceae bacterium (assembly GCA_030043395.1). Next base: position 6,061 of record JASHXW010000413.1, on the reverse strand, counting down.
TTGAAATGCGCCGTGGTAATGGCGCTCATGCCGTTGGTGACGCCAGGTCCGGCGGTGAGTACGGCGAACCCTGGGGTCCTGGTCAGCCGTGCGGTAGCCTCGGCGGCGAAGACCGCGGTCTGCTCGTGCCTGACGTCCAGGATCGGCATCGGCGGATCGGCTTTGACCGCACCGTCATAGACAGGGAAGATGTGCCCGCCCGACAAAGTGAAGATGGTCGAAGCCCCGTGCGCGCGGGCAGCGCCGACCGCCTGCGCGCCGCCGTGGGTGACTTGCCGCAGTTCCTGAGCCATGCGGCGACGTTATCAGGAGATCTCGCACGGGCCAGTGCGACGAGCGGTTGTGCATGGCCGGGGCGGGCCGGTACGGCTGCGGTGCGATGATGGCAGCGTGCCCACCCTGAACGATCTCGCCCGCCGGGCACGCATCGCCACCGATGACCTTGACTGGCTGCACTCCCTGGTCTCGGACTGGGAACTGCTGGCTGACCTGTCGATCGCCGACCTGACGCTGTGGGCGCGGCTGCCTGATCAGGTCTCGTGGGTCGCTCTTGCCCAGGTACGGCCGACGACCGGGCCGACCGCCCTGCCCCGCGACATCGTCGGGCTGGTCCGCGGCGGGCGGTCCAAGCCGCTGCTCGCGACCGCGGTGCAGGACAGGCGGATCTGCCGCGAGGGCGATCCCGAGTGGCGGCGCGGCGTGCCGGTCCGCCATGAAACCATCCCGGTTACCCGCGACGGGCGCGTGATAGCCGTGATCGAGCGCTCCACGAACCTCGAGCCAGCCAGGACGCCAAGCAGGATGGACCTGGCCTACCTGAAGGCCGCCGATGACCTCGCCCAGATGATCGCTGCGGGGCTCTTCCCGTGCCCCGCATCTGCGAGGGCCAGCCTGCAGTCCCCGCGGGTGAACGACGGGATGCTGCGGCTGTCCCGGTCAGGCAAGGTGACCTACGCCAGCCCGAACGCGATCTCCGCCTACCGGCGGCTCGGGCTGACCGCGGACCTGGCTGGCCGCGAGCTCGGGCCGCTTACCGCCAGGTTGTGCGCGAGTACCAGGCCGCGCGACGACTCGCTCATGCTGGCCGCGAGCGGGCGCGGCCACCAGGAGACCGAGATCGAGGCGAACGGGTCCGTGGTGCAGCTGCGCTCGATCCCGCTGACCGTCCACGGTGCCAGCGCGGGGGCGCTGATCCTGTTGCGGGACGTCACCGAGGTGCGGCACCGTGAGCGCGAGCTGGTCACCATGGACGCGACGATCAGGGAGATCCACCACCGGGTCAAGAACAACTTGCAGACGGTGGCGGCACTGCTGCGCCTGCAGGCCCGCAGGACGCGGGCGCCCGAGGCGGCCGCCGCGCTTCAGGAGGCTGTCCGCCGGGTCGGATCGATCGCGATGGTGCACGAGACCTTGTCCCAGGCGACGGGCGAGGTCGTGGATTTCGACGAGATAGCACGGCAGATCGCGACCACGGCGGGCGAGCTGTCAGCGCCTGAAGCCAGGGTCACTCCCGTGCAGATCGGCAAGTTCGGCGTGCTGTCGTCCGCGGTCGCCACTCCGCTCGCGCTCGTGCTGACCGAGCTCCTGCACAACGCGATCCAGCACGGCCTCACCCGGCCGGGAGCGCCAGCGACCGGAACGCTGGAAGTGACACCGGACCGCAGCCCGGACCGCCTGGCGATCACGGTCTCTGACAACGGGATGGGCTTTCCCGACGGGTTCGACCTGGAGTCGACGGCGAGCCTTGGCTTGCAGATAGTCCGTACGCTCGTGGTGGGTGAGCTCGGCGGCACGCTCGCGATTAGGCCGAGACGGGGTGGCGGGAGCAGCGTCCTGATCGACTTGCCGTTGCCTGAGGCTGATCGCGTGATCGGCTGACCAGAATCGCCGCCAGCTAGGCGCTTGCCCCAACCCGTGCGCCGCGCCGCTTCAGCGCGCGCCGCTCGTCCTCGCTCAGTCCGCCCCAGACGCCCGAGTCCTGACCGCTTTCCAGCGCCCATTGCAGGCACGCCTCCGCTACCTTGCAGCGTGCGCATACCTGCTTTGCCTCGTCGATCTGGAGCAGGGCAGGACCGGTGTTACCGATCGGGAAGAACAGCTCCGGGTCGACGTCGCGGCAGGCAGCATAATTGCGCCAGTCCATGCGGTCCACTCCTCTGTGAGGTTCAGCAGACCGTGGCGGTCCGCCACCTCCGTCGTGCTTGTGAACGAATTCACGAGCTATTCCGTATGTCGGGTTCTCCGTTACGACCCGATTCAGCCTCTACCAGTACGGGACATCTGCCGTGTCCCGGCTCCCGGGAGATCCGCCAGACCACGCCCCCGTGGCGCGGCCCTGGGGACAGGGCCCCCGCGCAGACATCGCCTGCCTGGCACGGGCGCGCGTCCTCGCCCCTCTCGCCAGGAGTGTTACAACCCTCCCAAGTTAATCGTTCGAGCGCAAGACCCTTGGGCAAAGGTTAGGACGGATTTCGGTGTCAGATCAGTCACATGACGGGCATGATCCATCTACCAGGTACGGTGTCCGTCCTGTGGCCCGTTCCGGTTTGTAATGTACGCGCGAATTCGGAAGAACGTACGCCTGCCAGCCCGCCTGCAGCGTGTTCAGGCTACAACTCTGAGCGCTTCGGGGACAGACCTGAAAGTGACATCCTCGCGCTCGCCTACGTACTCCCCGTCGATCTGGAACGCGACCGGCCGGCTGGCGTGCATCGAGACGACCGGCTGATCGTGGAAGGAAAGGATGCCCCTGCGGCGCAGATGACGGTGCCCGGCTGTCAGCATCTGGCTGATGTTATAGAGCGTGCCGAATGACGACAAATTGCGCAGCGCAAGAATGTCCAGGCCTGCATCGAAGTCGGCCTGCGGGTTGGCGTGGACGGCGCGGCTGCCAAGGTACGTCCACGGCGAGGTGTTGGAGATGATGCTGAGGAACGCCGGTCCTTGCTCGGGCATGCCTTCCAGCTCGATGGACAGGCTGGGATGCTTGCGGTCCGTCTGCTGGTAGAACTGGCGCAGCGCCATGCGCACGTACAGTGCCGGGGTGACCGGCCGCCCGTGCGCACGCAGGCCCTGGACGGCGCGGACGACCTCGGCGTCCAGGCCAAGGCCGGAGTTGAAGGTGAAGTACCTGTCCCCGGCCCGGCCCAGGCCGATGGTCCGCTCGCGGTGCTCGCCAAGCGCCTGGAGTATCTGCCCGGTCGCGTCGACGGGATCGCGGGGCAGGTGCAGCGCGCCGGTGAACACGTTCGCGTTGCCGCCGGGCAGTGCGGCCAGCGCGGGCAGCTCGCTTGCCGGGTCGGAGGGAAGCTCCTCGTCGGGCTTGCCACTGGTCATGATGCCGTTGACGGCCTCGTTGACAGTGCCGTCCCCGCCGAGCGTGATGACAAGCTGGTAGCCGTCGGATCGGGCGACCGATGCCAGCTTTGTGGCATGGCCCCGGTAGCGTGTCTCCACGACGTCAAGTTGGACGGCGGATGCCAGGGCCGACGCGATGACATCCCGGCTGAGCCGGGTCGTGGAGGTAGCTCGTGGGTTCACGATCAGAAGCGCGCGCACGCGGACAGGCTAGCGTCGGCGTTGCGGCGCCGCGTCACGGACGTCCGCTGAGCGTCACTTTGGCCGCCGCAGTCGAGGCTGTGCAGTCCGTCGCGATCCTGATCGCCGCCATCCTGGCGGGGATCGCGACGGCCGAGGGAAGGTCCTACCAGAGCGCCAGCGGCATCGCCATTACCGCGATCGGGCTGGCGACCGCAGTCGTGCTCGGCATGGTCGCCGTCGGCCTGGCCAGGGGCAGGCGGTGGAGCCGCACGCCAGCGCTGCTCACTCAGCTGTTCACCGGCATCGTCGGGATTTACCTCGTGCAGAGCCAGAGATATGACTGGGGTGTGCCTGGCCTCGTGCTGTCGGTTGCCGGTTTCGTCCTGCTGCTCGTTCCGTCCAGCATCCGCGCGCTGACGTTGGACGCGCAGGAGCCGCCGAGCGGCACCAGGTAGGGCAGCGGCCCGGTCAGTCGTCGCTCGTCAGGCCCTCGCGGAGCTGGGTGAGCGTGCGGGCGAGCAACCTGGAGACGTGCATCTGGGAGATGCCGAGCTCGGTCGCTATCTGCGACTGGGTCATGTTGCCGAAGAAGCGCAGCAGGAGGATCCGCTTCTCCCGCGGTGGCAGGCGCTCAAGCAGCGGCTTCAGCGACTCCCGGTACTCCACGCCCTCTAGCGCCTCGTCCACCATGCCAAGTGACTCGGCTACTGCGGGAGCGTCCTCGTCGCCGGAGTCCGGCGCGTCGAGCGAGACTGTCGAATACGCGTTGGCGGACTCCAGGCCCTCCAGCACGTCGTCCTCGCTCATCTGCAAGTGCGCGGCGAGCTCGGCGACGGTAGGAGCCCGGCCTAGGCGCTGGGCGAGGTCACCGATGGCCTTGGTCAGCGCCAGCTTCAGCTCCTGGAGCCGGCGCGGGACCCGCACGGCCCAGCCCTTGTCCCTGAAGTGGCGCTTGATCTCGCCGACAATGGTTGGCGTGGCGTACGTGGAGAACTCCACGCCGCGGCTGAGGTCGAACCGGTCGATGGACTTGATCAGGCCTATCGTGGCCACCTGAGTCAGGTCGTCGAGCCATTCGCCGCGGTTGCGGAACCGGCGGGCGAGGTACTCGACCAGCGGGAGATGCAGCTCGACCAGCTCGCCGCGAATCCGCAGTCGCTCAGGATCGCCGTCTGGCAGCTCGGCGAGCAGCACGAACAGTTCCCTGGCATGACCGCGATCCCGTACCGCGTGCTGGATCCTGATCGCCCCGGAGAGCCGCTCGGACGCGTCCTCGTCGAGCTCGTCAGTGATCAGGCCGGTCACAGCCAGGACCTCGTCGCCATCGGCGAGCGCCTGCCCCCCGGCAGGCTCGGCCGTCATCGTCTCGAACTCCTCGGTCAAGGCGACCTCAACTTCCCCCGTCATACTGACCTCGATGAGTCGCGGCTCTTTCGCAGCACGATCGTGAGCACGTCACCGGGTCCGACCTCGGCGTCAACCCGGCCGGCCAGCGCCGACAGCACGGTCCAGGCGAACGTGTCGCTCGACGGAACGCGCGGAGCCAGGCACCGGACGGAGACCGAGATCGTCATCTCGTCCTGGCCGAGCGTGAAGTCGCAGTCGAGGTTGCTGCCCGGAATTGCCTGGCTGAGCAGCATGGCGCAAGCCTCGTCGACGGCGATGCGCATGTCCTCTATCTCGTCGAGAGTGAAGTCCAGCCGCGCCGCCAGCCCGGCGGTCGCGGTCCGCAGCACGGAGAGGTAAGCGCCGTCGGCTGGCATGCGGATGGTTACCTCGTCACGGATCTCGCCCGCAGCCCTGACGTCGGCTGCCCTGTTGGCAGCCGTGCCCTTTGTGGCTGAGTTGCGCGGAGAATCCGGATTACTGCCTTCTTCGCTGTCCTCCGCAATGCCTGGATTTAGCGAATTGTTCGGAACTTCCGAGATCTCGGGAGCCTCGGCAATAGTCCGAATCGCCGACGGAGCGATTCCTTCCTCGGTCACTTCTGCCCTCCAACAACGGTCAACCGTCGTTCCCTCGTCACGGTGGGTGTCGACCTCTCTACTGCAACTTATCTCGGCCCCGGAAGTGCGCTGGCGCTCGCTGGCTGCAGCTTGCGCGATGCTAGCCCACGCGGTATGCGCGGCGCGGGCCCAGGCTGCCCCTGCCAGGACCCGCGCCGGCTGTGTGTTTTCTAGCCTTGCTTGGTCTCCCAGAAGATGTCGGAGATCTCCTTGATCTTGGCGAGCAGGGCGTCGGCCTTGGCCACGTCGGTGCTGCCCTTGGTGCCGGCCGCGCCGGCGGCCTTGGTTGCCTCGTTGAACAGCTGGTTCAGCTGCGGGTACTTCTCGAAGTGCGGTGGCTTGAAGTAGTCGGTCCACAGCACCCACAGGTGGTGCTTGACCAGCTCGGAGCGCTCTTCCTTGATCTGCAGTGCCCGGGCGCGGAACTCGGCGTCGGTGTTCTGCTGGTACTTCTCGCAGATGGCCTTGACCGACTCGGCCTCGATCCTGGCCTGCGCCGGGTCGTAGACGCCGCA
>JASHXW010000412.1 GCA_030043395.1 Streptosporangiaceae bacterium | reverse complement strand
GCGCCGCCCCGGCACTGGCGGCAACGTCCACGAGCCCCAGTCCGTCACCGTCGTCGTCCACCACGTCTCCGGCTCCGAGCCCATCGCCGTCACCGTCGCCATCTGGCACGCCGACGCCATCGCCTTCACCCTCGAAGACGCCCAAGCCATCCCCGTCACCGAGTAAGAGCTCCAAGCCGAAGCCATCCCCGAGCCCGACGAAGAAGTCCACGCCGAAGCCCAGCCCTTCGCGGAGCACCAAGGCGTCTTCCTCTCCCGCGCCCAGCCAGCCAGCTGGCGGGCAGAGCTCGGCTCCGACGTCGTCGCCACAGCACCATCCGGCGCATGACGCCGCCCACGCGCACTCGACCGCACGGCACCGTGCCAAGCACGACCACTCCGCCCGGCCAAGTACGACGCCGACAGCAACTGCGACGAACGCCAAGACGGGCACCAAGGCTGGCGGCCGGTCCGGCAGTCAGGCGGACGACGCCGCGGGGACGGCGCAGGGCTTCTCGAGCCCTGCCCGGCTCGCCGCGTTCGCCGCCCTGCTCGCCTGCCTTGCGGCCATGACGACCCAGTGGGTCAGGCGCAACCGCAGGCGGCGCGCCCACCCGCCCAGGCATGCCCTGGCCGCCGAAGGGCCGACGGACTGGGATCTGCTCCCTGCCGAGACGACTGCGTACTGGGATGCACTGCCAGCGGAAACGACGAGCCACTGGGACGCCCCTGAAGGGCGGCCGGCCGGCCGGCACGGCACGCGGCGCCGGACTGGCGGAGCGCACCGCCGCTCCGCCGACTAGCTCGCCAGGCTGACCTGGTCAGAGCAGGAAGCGAGTGCCCACGCTGTTCGGTATGTAGGCCTCGCCGAAACGATTGGCCATCGCGTGACCGGCACGCCAGCCCGTGCAGTGCGCGGGCACCAGGACGCTGGGGTTCAGGTCGGCGAGGTCGTCGAGCACCTGGGGAATGAGCGGCTCGAACAATGGCCCGTTGAGGTGAAACCCGCCGACGAGCGCGTAGAGCGGCTGCCCGCCGGTCAGGCGCGTGGCGTACCGGCAGATGTTCACCACTCCGGCGTGCCCGCAGCCAGTGATGACGACTAGTCCCTTTCCCGCGACCGAGACGATCAGCGCCTGGTCGTCGAGCACCAGCGGGTCAGGCTCCCACTTTCCGTCCAGCCATGCCTGCTGTGGCGGGAAGCCCGGCTCGTAGCCGGTGATCCTGGGCACCTCGCCGGTGATGAGAACCGAGCCGTCGAGCAGGAAGCTGGGCTGGCGCTCCTCGATGACCTCGAAGCCAGTCGCGGTCAGTGCCGACTTGCTCGTGCTCGGCACCTCCCACGGGTCCACGCCGGGGAAGGTCATCCGGCGGCGCCGCCAGAAATGCGGGTGGATCAGCACCGGCATGGCGACCCGGCCAAGCGCGCGCATCAGGCCGTCAAGCCCGGTCGTGTGGTCGAAGTGCCCGTGGCTGCAGACGATCGCCTCGATCGATCCCGGGGCGATGTCCAGCCGGCGCATGTTCTCGAGCACGCCGTCCGGGCTAGTGCCCGTATCGAACAAGATCCGGTGCGTGCGCTCGCCTTTCGTGACGGTGACGAGCATCGAGAATCCGTGCTCGGCGAGCAGCGCGTCCGGCGCCCAGCCGCCCTCCATCACGCCGGCCCGCCGGGTAATGCGGTATCCCGCCCCCAGCCGCCTGGCGGGCCCCTGGTCGGGCATGAACATGTCAGTGACGTTGTCCATCAGGCTGGTCAGCTCGACCGAGTCGACCGGCTCGAGCGGGATCGGCACCGCAGGCTCGAAGTCATGCAGGACTGGCATCGCAGAGGGGACGGCTTGCCGTCCACCGCCGTCATCGCACATGGACCCCCCCTTGTCCGCCCGGCCAGCTTAACCAGCGGCCGGGCGGACAACGGGGGCTGACCCTGGCTAGCTAGCCGGCTCGGCGGAGAGCTGGCTCTTGCCCGGGCTGGAGGCAGCGACCAGGCCCTCCGCTTCGGTCAGCTCCTTCCCGGCACGGGCAGCAGCACCCGGTCGCAGGACCAGGTAAACGAGCCCGACGAAGAACCAGGCAAGCGCCACGCCAGGCCCCCACCAAGCCGATCCTGTCGGCCACGGGTAGATGTTCCTGAACAGCGTGTAGCCGAGCACGATGATGCCGAGCACCGGGATCACGATCTCCCACTTCCGCACCGTGGTCTGGCCAGTGAAGAAGATCAGCTTGGTCATGCCGATCGTCGCCAGGACGTAGACCACGAGCAGGATCAGCGTGCCGATGGTGCCGGCCTCCAGGAACAGGCCGAACGGGGTGCCCCGCAGCACGGCCCAGGTGAAGGCGATGATCACGGTCGCGGCGATCACGACCGTGGTGGTTGAGGTGGTCGGCGTGCGGCGGGTCGGTGACACGTGACCGAGCGAACCTGGCAGGATGCCGTCCCGGCCGAGCGCGAAGATCAGCCTCGCCGCTCCGACCACGCAGGCCAGCGCGCAGCTGAACGCCGAGATCGTCACGCCGATCGTGATCACGTTGCCGATCCACGACGACACGTAAGCCGTCCCGAGGTCACCGATCAGCGACGGCGAGTTGATGAATGCCTTGACGCCGGCAGCTGATGTGCCGAAGCCCATCGACTCGACGGCAGTCACGATGACGAAGTAGATGCCGCCGAAGATGGCGACGCCCAGGATGGCCCGCGGGATGTCCCTGTTCGGGCGCTTAGTCTCCTCGCCCAGGGTCGAGGCTGCCTCGAACCCGGCGAAGGACAAGAACCCGAACACGACGCCGAGGAACAGCGTGGAGATCGGCGTCCCCGATGGCAGGCTGAACACCGAGCTTGTGACGCCGAGGTGCCCCGGGCCGCTGTGGCTGGACAGCTTGGCGAAGACGACGACGATCACGATCAGGATCAGCAGTACCGTCAGGCCCTCGGCAACGACCAGCACCCTGGTGCTGCCCCTGGCCGGGGTGGTCGCGATCCACCAGACCAGGGCCAGGCCGGCCAGGCCGAGCAGGAAGCCAGGCCACGTCGCCGAGGTCTTCCAGATGCCAACGGAATCGAGGAATCCGGCCAGGAAGCGGCCGCCGGCCATGGCGGTGGTGACGGCATAGAAGATGTACGTTCCGGCCAGTGCCCAGCCGGAGATCATCCCCGCCCGCGGTCCCATGGTCGCCCCGACGAAGCCGTAGACCGAGCCGGAGTGATGGAACCGCTGGGTGAGCCGTACGAATGTGTAGGCCACGAGCAGGACGCCGACGAAGGCAAGGGCGAAGGCAATGGGCACTGCCCGCCCGACCGTTGTCGCCGTACCCTGCGGGTTGATGCTCGCCGCCATGGACGGCGCCATCAGGGCCAGGGAGATGCCGATGGCCCCCCCGACGCTGAGACTGCGATGCAGCTTGGCCGGCTGTGTCTCCGGCTTTTCCGTACTCACTGACATCTTGGCTCGATCCTCCTTTCGCCGGTCGCCACGCTCCCGGCCCTCCGTTATGTTTCGGCCAAGCTGAGTGCCCCTAGGTAGCCCGCCAGCATCGCGCTCGCCACCTGGCCGACCATGTGGTCGCCGGGCAGGAAGGATGGGTGGTGCAGGGCATGCGGCCCGTCAGTGCCGAGGAACAGCATGAGCGTCCGCTCGGCTGACGAGTAGTACGAGAAGTCGTCGGCGCCGCAGGACCGGAACGAGGTGTCGACCGTGAAGTCGACCTCGCGCAGCCAGGGCCAGCTGGCCGCGGTCAGCGCCTCGTCGTTGACAAGGGCGGGCTCGCCCTCCTCGATCGTCACGGTGCCCCGGCAGCCGTTGGCCAGGCAGGTGTGCGTCACGATCTCACGCACCGCCGCGTGCAGGGCCGGCCGGTCAGCTTCGTCAAGCACCCGCAGGGTGCCGCGGGCGAGCGCCGATGGCGGAATGACGTTCGCGGCCTGGCCAGCTTCGAGCATGCCGACCGAGACCACGACCGCGTGGGTCGGATCCGAGCGGCGGCTGACGGCGTGCTGCAGCGCGAGCACGCACTGGCTCAGCGCCACTACTGGGTCCGCGGTGAGCTGGGGGTAGCCCGCATGGCCGCCGACTCCCTCCACCCGGATCTCGAAGTCGTCGGTGGCCGCGTTCACGGTGCCGGCCGCGGCCGCGACTGTTCCCGGCGGCAGCTGATGCTGCAGGTGCACGGCGATGATCGCGCTCGGCATGTGATCGTCAAGCGCGCCGGAGTTGACGATGTCCCTCGCGCCGGACGGAACGCTCTCCTCCCGCGGCTGCAGCACAGCGAGTACCGGGACAGGCAACAGGCCCTGGGCGTCTGCGGCCATCGCGGCCCTGCAGACGGCGGTCAGCGCCGCCAGGTGCACGTCATGCCCGCAGGCGTGCATGGCTCCGTTGCGCGACGCCCACGGCACTGAGGTTTGCTCGGTGACGGGCAGCGCGTCAAGCTCGGCGCGCAGCGCGACGCACGGCCCGTCCGGCCGTCCGATCCGGATCAGCCTGCCGGTGCCGGCGACCACGGGTGCGTCGGGCGCGTCCAGCGCGGCTGCCACGAGCGCGGCGGTCAGCTCCTCCGCGCCAGAAACCTCGGCATGAGAGTGCAGCTCGCGCCGCAGCGCGACGGCACGGTCGAGCTCACCGGACAGCACCGCCCTGAGCTGCCTGGCCAGCTCGGCGATCCGCGGGCTGGCCTGCGGGCCAGCAGCCATGCTCGTGCCCGCGCTCGCGACGGTCGCGTCGACGCCGCCCACCATCTTCCCGGCAGTGCTCGTCACTGCTGCCCCGCAAGCCGGTACACGCGGGCCGCGTTCTGCGAGCCGATCAGCGCCATGACGCGATCTGCGTCCTGCGCCGACCATTCGCCGTCGGCGACGAACTGGCCGGTCACCTTCGCCAGGTCCCGCCGGAACCCGAGCGCGCCGAGGTAGTGCAGCTCAGGCACGCCGAACGCGTCGGAGGAGTACAGCATCTTGCCGAACGGAGTCAGCTCGAGTGCCTCAGCGAGCACTGCGGTGGACCGGGCGCCGACGTGGTTGAGTATCGCGCCCAGGTCCATGTACACGTGGGAGAACACGTGCGCGAGGAAGCCGGCCTCGCGCTGGAACGGGTAGCAGTGCAGCAGCATGACCGGGGTGCCGATGGGCTGCGTCGCGAGCAGGAAGTCGTGCAGCAGCGACGGGTTGGACCGGTGCAGCCGCACGTCGGTGTCGCCGAACCCGACGTGGAACTGCACCGGCAGGCCTGAGTCGATGCCCGACCAGATCAGGTGCCGCAGCAGGACAGGGTCTTCGACGCGGGCACCAGGGTCGTCCTCGATGGCGCGCAAGAGCCGGCCGGCCGCCGACTGGACCGCGGCCTCGCTCGGCCTGGTCGGGTCGAAGTCGAAGCCGTACCGGTAGGCGACGATGGTCTTGTAGCCGACCGCGGCGGCGGACCTGGTGGCCTCCGCGAGCGCCTCGGCGAACGCGTCCGCCCAGCCGGCCGCCGTCGGCCAGCTCCGCGCGACCCGCTCGGCCACGGCCTCGAGCCTGACGATGTGCCGGGCCGGTGTCCCGCTGGCGGCGGCCATCTGCTCGGGCGTCGTAATCAGGTCGCCCTGGAAGCCGGTGTCGACGATCCACTCGGTGACCTCGGCGGCGGTCAGCAGGCGCCGGTTGACCTCCTCGGTGCCGAGCTCGGCCCGGCGGCGCAGGTACTCCTCCGGCGGCACCGAAGGCTCCAGGTCGAGCACGGGTGCGCAGAAGCGCCTGACCGCGAAGCCGAGCTGGCTGTCGAACAGCGAGATGCCCGGCCCGTGCGGCCCGGCCGCCTCGGTGATCAGCGTCTCGAACCCAAGGCGATCCAGCTCCTCGGTCATCACGCCATGGACGTGATGGTCGATCAGCGCGAGCGGCTCGGTCGTGGTCACTCTTGCGGCACCCCCATGGAGTCGGCGTCGTCGACGGTCCCTGCGTACAGCGCGTCGTAGCGTGCCATCCGGCTGAGCGGGTCGTCGCCCAGCCGGCTGACCACCGCCGCGACCACGGCCTCGACCAGCGCGACGGCCGGCGTCCACGCGTCAAAGGGGGACGGCGACTGCACGCTCGAGGTCAAGATGACGTCGGCGTGCGCGGCCATCGGCGACAGGTACGGGTCGGTGAA
>JASHXW010000411.1 GCA_030043395.1 Streptosporangiaceae bacterium | reverse complement strand
GCCATGGCTGAGCAGCACCGGAACGGCATTGTTAGAGCGCTGGTGGTCGTAATGAATGCGGACGCCGTCGCGTGTCAGGTCAGCCATCACAGTGTCCTGCCATCACAGTGTCCTGCATCACGGTGCTCCTGCCACGACAGTGCTCCTGCCATCACAGCGCTCCCATCTGGCGGAACGGCACGTCCTTGCTGGCGTCGGGCTCGCGCGGCAGGCCGAGTATCCGCTCGGCGATGATCGTCCGCTGGATCTCGTCTGTGCCGCCCGCGATCGAGATGCCGGGCACCGAAACCAGGATCTCGGCGATGACGCCTTCGAGCGCCGATGCCGGGCCCGAGAGCATGCCCGACGCGCCAGCGATCATCGCGTGCACCTTGGCCGCCTGCTGCGCGATCTTGCTGCTCGCAAGCTTGCCGAGCGAGCCCTCCGGCCCAGGCGGCCGGCCTACCGCGCGGGCCGCCGCGGCGCGCTCCGCCATCCACCGGGCTGACCAGCTGAGCTCGATCAGCCGCGCGATCTCCTGGCGTACCACCGGGTCGCCGGACTTGCCCTGAGCCTTAGCCTGCGGGACAGCCAGTTCCGGCCGCCCAGCACGCTGCGGGTACCACTTGTGCGGCTCAGCGGCGGCTGTTCGCTCCGCGATCGCCTCCCGCCACGCAAGCCCAGTCGCACCAGGTGGCGCGGCGCCAGCACGGAACGCTGCGAGGCGTCGCTCGTGGGCCAGCGTCGCCCGGGCTACCACCCAGCCGCCACCCTCCGTGCCAAGAAGGTTGGCACCAGGGATGCGCGCAGAGTCGAAGAAGACTTCGTTGAACGAGCTGTGACCGTTCATCTGGCGCAGCGGCCGCACGGTGACGCCGGGCTGACGCATCGGCAGGACGAAGGCGGTGATCCCAGCGTGCTTCGGAACGTCGACATTCGTCCGGGCTAGGAGCAGCCCGTAGTCCGCGGTAGCCGCTCCTGTCGACCAGACCTTCTGGCCGGTCACCAGCCACTCGTCGCCGTCGGGCACTGCCTTCGTGCTCAGACCTGCGAGGTCCGAGCCTGCGCCGGGTTCGCTGAACAGCTGGCACCAGGTGATCTCGCCGGTCACCGTGGACCGGATAAACCGCCGCTTGAGGTCGTCGCTGCCGTGCTCGAGCAGCACCGGGGCGACCAGCATCATGCCCACGCCTTCCGGCACGCCGGGAACCACTGCCGCGGCGAGCTCCTCCGCTAGCTCGCGAGCGAGCCCGACCGGAAGCGAACGGCCGCACCACTCTCGCGGCCACGAAGGACACGCCCAGCCCGAGTCCGCCAGCGCTTCCCGCCAGCGCCGCAAGCTGAGCCGGGGATCCCAATGCTGAACGATCCACTCACGGAACTCGGCACGCACGGAAGCGGACCTTGGATCTGGCTTTGCACGTACTGACGCAGACATCGGATCTGGCTCGGCGCTCATCGACCCTCAAACCGCGGCGGTCGGCGCTCAGCCGAGGCGCGAACACCCTCGGCGAAGTCCGACGTCGGCCACAGCTTGCGCTGTTCCGCGAGTTCGTGTTCCATGGCCGCCCTGGCGTGCTCAGCGATACCGGTCCGCATCGTGGCCCGGATCGCGCGCACGGCCAGCGGCCCAGACCCAGCGATCTCTCCCGCCAGTTCCGCGGCCGCAGCCCGCAAGTCCGCCGGTTCAGCCAGCCGATCGGCGAGCCCGATCCGTACGGCTTCCTCACCACCGACCCGCCTGCCCGTGTAGAACATGTCAGTGGCCCGTTGCCGACCGACGATCGCCGGCAGGGTCGCGCTCAGGGCGAAGCCCTGGTGCAGCCCGATCCGCGCGAAGTTCGCGCTGAACCGGCTCTGGGAGCTCGCCACCCTGAAGTCCGCCGCGCAGGCCAGTCCGAGGCCACCCCCAACGGCCGCGCCTTGCACGGCGGCGACGATCGGGATCTGCACATTGAACAGCCTGAGCGCCTCGTCGTACAGCTCGCTGGCGTCACTGAGCGGCTGGGCACGCTTCGAACGGCCGGAGAAGTCCGCACCGGCGCAGAAGTGCTTGCCCTCCGAGCACAGCACGATCGCCCGTGCGGTGGCTTGCGCCCACTCGCAGGCATCGGCGAGCGAGCAGATCAGCGCAGTGTCGAAGAAGTTGTCTGGCGGGCGGTGGATCTCAGCCGTCGCGACGAGGTCGTCACCGAGCGAGGCGCTGACGTCGCCGAAGATCTTGTTCACGGCACACCCCCTGGCAGAATTATGTCAGCAATAGGCCAATCACCCCGGCTCCAGTGATCTGCCGCCAGTGTGACCGAAGTCACACTCGGGACTAATCACTCAGGTCGTAGGTGGTCAGCGGCTCGCACGCGGGCTCAGCCGGAGCAGGTTAGTGGCCTTGGATCTCGCATGATGCATGTGGATCGGGTAGGTGCGGTATCCCAAAGACAAGGCGGTTCTGCGCATGCCAGAGGTAGCGGTCGGCTTTCTTTCAGGTCCCGTTCAGGTACGTAAGGCAGTCTTAGGAGCGAACAGAAACTTGGAGGGGCCAAGCCGATGACCTCGATGTACGATCCGCCGGGGGCAGGATCCGGTCAGCCGGACTCGCCGGACTCGCATCAGCCACCGTCACAGCTGCCATCAGCAGATCAGCCAGTGGCCGAGCAGGGACCGGCACAGCAGGGACCGGCACAGCAGGCGCCGGCACAGCAGGCACCGGCACAGCAGGCACCGGCACAGCAGGCACCGGCACAGCAGGCACCGGCACAGTGGCCGAGCCAGGCGTCTTGGCCTCCTCCACCACCGCCGCCCCCACCACCGCCGTCAGGGCAAGGCGTGCCGCCGTGGCTGCGCGGATCGATGGGTGGCGCCTCAGGTCCGAGCAGACCGGGTGGCACAGGCGACCCATGGGGTCGCACCACTCCCTACGGCTACGGCTACGGCGACGGGCCGAACGCTGGCGGCTCACCGTATGGCGGCCAGCC
>JASHXW010000410.1 GCA_030043395.1 Streptosporangiaceae bacterium | reverse complement strand
AGATCGCCGAGGAGGCTGCCGCGAGCCAGCACGACTCGTACGACCAGAAGGGCATCCAGCTCGTCACTAACCTCCGGCTGGTCTCTATCAGCTGTGACGAAGGCCGAATAAGAGAGATAGTGAGCAATTTGCTGACTAATGCCTTGAAGTACACCTCGAGATTGGGACGGGTGATGCTCACAGTCGGGCCCGCGGATGGCCAGGCGATGCTGCAGGTCAAGGACACCGGTGTCGGCATCCCGGCGGAAGAGCTCCCCTTCGTGACCGAGCGGTTCTTCCGCGGGCAGGAGGCTGCGCACCTGGCGGCGGGCAGCGGGTTCGGGCTCACGATCGTCAGCGAACTTGTCCGCGCGCACCACGGCCAGCTCGTCATCGCCAGCGAGCAAGGCCTGGGCACGACTGTCACGGTCAGGCTTCCGCTGACCAAAGCGTTGCGCTGAAAAGCCGGCGTGCCCGCACCTGACCGCGGCGCAGGACCCTGAACCCCCCGATTCGGATCCTGCCTCCACGCGGTCAGGCGCGGCCACCGGCGAGGATGGCGGCCAGCCGTGCCCCCAAGCTGGCCAGCCAGCTCATCCCCTTCCCCCACGGAAGCGCTTGGCGCGTTCACCTGAGATAACAATCCCGACTTGGCGAGGACGTGGACCAGGTGTGGAGGTGATGTGGAGATAAGCGAGTCGCGCCACTAGTTAATCGGCTGCCTGCGGTCGGCTCCGCCGGTACGATTCAGCCCAAGTCGCTCGCTCGGAGCGCACGCGGGTCAGTCTCATTTATTGCTACTGATGGGCTATGCCAGACTATTCAGTACAGGTCCCATGGAGGGTAAATGGCCGAAACCGAGCACGTTCCCGCGGGCATCGACACGAGCAGGCCGAGCCCGGCGCGAATGTATGACTACATGCTCGGCGGCAGCCATAACTTCCAGGTCGACCGCGATGCGACCGAGCGGTTCCGCGCGCAGATGCCCGACCTGGAGGACGCGGCCTGGGCGAACCGGGGATTCCACGGACGCGCGGCCAGGTGGATGGCGATGCAGCACGGGATCCGGCAGTTCGTCGACATCGGATCAGGGCTGCCCACGCAGAACAACACCCACGAGGTACTGCACCAGGTTGCGCCCGATGCCCGGGTGGTCTACATCGACAACGACCCGATGGTCGGCATGCTGGCCAGGGAACTGCTCACCGACGAGGGCCTGACCGCCGTCATCGAGGCTGACCTGCGCGACCCGGACGCCGTGCTCAGCCATCCCGAGATGCGCGCCCTGATCGACTTCAGCCAGCCAACCGGCCTGCTGATGACGGCGGTGCTGCAGTTCGTCGCTGACAAGGACGATCCCTGGAGCCTGGTTGCCCGCTACGTCGCGGCGCTGTGCCCGGGCAGTTACCTCGCCGTGTCGCACATCACCATGGACCTGCTGCCGCCAAGGGCGGTGGAGACCGGGGTGCAGGTCTACCAGCAGGCCACCGAGAGCGCCCACCCGCGGACCAGGGCCGACATCGCGCGGTTCTTCGACGGCCTTGAGCTGGTGCCCCCTTACGAAGGAGCGCGCGCGGAGCTGACGAACGTCGGCCTCTGGGGGTCGGAGGACCCGCAGGCCGCGGACAGCGACGGATCGCGCGCGTTCTGGTGCGGGGTAGCCCGGCGCCCGTGAGGAGGCGCTGGGCGCGCCGTCAGCTCTTCACGTGCAGCAGGGCCTTCAGCTTCGACCAGCTCACCACGACATCAGTGGGCGTCGGCCCGCAGACGCCGGCGAACAGCTCGGTCTCGCTGTCGAGGCTGTCCAGGTGGCTCCTCGCCACGTGGCCGGCGCCCATCGCCAGCTCGAACTGCTCGCCACCGCACGTCGACGAGCTGTCGAACGTGCCGAGAATGTTGTCGCGATGCCCCCAGCAGCCGGCCCGGTCTGACTTGGTGCAGTCGATGTTGCTGCTGCCGAGGCCGTCGTCGTACATCCACGCGTAGTCCGAGCCAAGCGCGTTATCCCAGCCCGCCGCCCAGTTGCCGCCCAGGCCGCTCCAGTGGCCGCCGCCAGGCAGCGTCGTCGGCACCTTGTTGAGCGGCGGATCGGTGTCTGCCTTGGCGCCGTCCTGCGCGATCTTGTCCAGGGACCTGGTGAGGACCACGGCGGGCGGCAGCCCGCGCGCGATCCGCTCCAGGTTGGCAGTGACGAAGAGCTGCTCGTCAGGACTGAGCTTCTCGTAGGCCGAGAGGGAGAACGACATGCCGCGCAGGTGCTCGAGCTTCTTGCGGGCACGGGCGATCGCCCTGAGCACGAGCGAGTTGCAGGTCGTGTTGTCCTGACCGCCGATGCAATGCGGCGAGTCCAGGAAGTTGGGGCTGGGCTTCAGGCTCCTGGACGGATGCCTGGGCGGGACGATCCCCTTGCCGGGCGCCGCAGCCCTGGCACTCGCCACCCCGGTGGCGGGCCCGAGGACGGCTGCTCCGACGAGAATGATCGTTCCGATACCGCAGACGAGCCGCGCCATTCGCATCAGCTTCCTCCTTGTCGGAAGGAACCTATCGAATTGCCTGGCCCGCCGTGGTGCTATCGGCTGCTTGCCGGCCTAGTCTCACTATGCTGGCCGACGTGGATTACGACGACGGCCGGATAGCGTGCACGGACGACGAGATCATCATGCGCGACTACTACGGCCCCTTCCCCAAGCACATCAGGTACCAGGAAATCCGCGAAGTCCAGGACGTTCCCAACCGCTGGAAGCTGCGACTGAGTGGCAGCGGGGACTTCGTCCACTACCTCAACTGGGATCCGCACAGGGGGCGTAAAGACCGCGCACTGGTCATTGAGCTGAAGAGCAGGCCCGACGCTGAGGAAAAGACCTCGGCACTGCAAACTCCCGGCGAGCACGGGCGCTTTGTCAAGCCCGTCATCACCCCGGACGACCCTGATCAGGTGATAGCCGAGCTCACCGCGCACGGAGTGAAGGTTGTCCGTGGCGAAGGCAGCGCCGACCTTCAGTAATCCACTGGCTACGCCGGCTTGCCCGCGTCGACCCAGCGCTGGAAGGTCTCAACCTGCGCAGGTGGCCAGGCACCGTCGCACGGCATGCTGCCCTTGTGCAGGGCGCCAGCGATTGCCTCGGCGTGCTGGGCTACGTCGGCGTAGTCGAACAGATCGAAGTGCCGCAGCATCGACTCCCTATCCTTGGTCCGGAACAAGGGCCTGATGTCATGCTCGAAGCTGAGCCCTGCGCCTGTGCTGTCAGTCATGCCGCTTTCTCCTCCGTGCCGTGCCGGGTGCGGATGGCAGCACCAGCCGCCCTGTTGGTTTCGCGACGGCGCGCTGGTCGCGCCAGTAGCTGTCTTTCCCGAAGCGCGGAGAAGGCAGGCGGGATCAGATGCAAAGCTTGCTCGCGCGGCGGGATCAGCCCCGTGAGATTAGCCCGCTGGGATTAGCGCGGTGGAATGAGCGGGTGAGCGGGTGCGCCACCAGGTGCGCCACCAGGGACTTGAACCCCAAGGGTCGCCCAAGATTGCGGAGGTTCTCCAAGTCATGAGCGCATCGATCGGTCGAACCCGGCTCGTATCTGTTCTGCCATGGCAGCGGCTTCGCTGATAGGGGTGGTGAGCGGCGGTCGCTGGGCCATGTAGTCCACGCCTCGAAGGTCTCCAATCTCCTTCTTGGGCACTAGCCACAGATGGAAGTGCGCTGCGCGCTCCATGAGAGCCAGGTAGTACACGCGCTCGACGCCCGTGGCGCTCTTCACGGCTGGCAGGAGGTGGTGCAGGATCTCGCCTAGTTCCTTGCTCTCGGCTGCGGTCATGTCTCCGGAGTCCAGGAGATGCCTTCTGGCTTCGACGATCACGGTTCCGGCACTGGACTCCTGGATCGGGGCATGCTCGACCAGGAAGTGCTCTTGCTCGACGATGTATCCGCCCGGTGGCGGGTAGTCCAGCAGCTCTGAGCCTGTCTTGACGCCGTCCTGCTTCTTGCAGATATTGCAATCCGAGCGGTGGAAATATGGCGGCGGGCCAACTTCAGCGTCCGCGTTCCCGCCGATTGCGTCAGGCGCCTCACCGGGCACTTGCAACTCCTTCTCAGTAATAGCCGGGGTGCGGCCCAGGCGAGGACTATCGGTCGGCGAGGAACGGGAGGAAGGCGGCCAGGAACTCAGCGGGCCTTTCGAGGTGCGGGATGTGTCCGCACTCGGGCACCACGACTCGCCTGGCGTCTGGAATGTCCTTCGTCGCTTCCTCCGACATGCTCAGGAAATCGCCGAGCCGGCGCAGCTCTTCTGGGCTTGCGTACTGGCCTAGCGGGACAACGTGATCCTCGGCGCCGACGATGAGCAGCGTGGGCGGCTTGATGAGGTGGTACTCGTATCGCACTGGCTGCTGGTAGATCATCTGGAAGGTCAGGGCCGAAGACCGCGCCCACTCCTGGTAGTTGGGGCTGAGCGTCACCCGCACCAGGATGTCGGCCAGCGGATCGCATACCTGCGGGTCAGGGTGCACGAAATAGTTGTTCACGTACGCACGTATGACCTTTGGGTCTGTCCAGTTGATCTCGTGGTCGTACAGGGTCTCGTCGGTCTGGGCCGGGATGCCGATGCGGTAGTCAGCGAGTCCGAGCGGGTCCTCCAGGACGAGGTGCGTTACCCGGTCGGGGTTCATGAGCGTGAACCGCACCGCGGTCATTCCGCCGGTCGAGTGCCCGAGCACTGCCACGTTGCTGACGCCAAGGTGATCCAGGAGCGCCGCCGTGTTGTGAGAGAACATGTGGAAGCTGTAGTGAAAGTCTGGCTTCGGCGATTTCCCCCAGCCGAACTGATCAGGGGCGACTACTCGATAGCCTGCCTCGGTTAGGGCTTCAATCACGTTCCGGAAGTAGTACCCGCCAAAGGCCTTGCCGTGCATTAGAACGGCGGTCTTCCCATTGGGCTCTGCCTTCGGCGGAACGTCCATGTACGCCATCTTCAGCGACTTCAGGTCACTGGTCACCGGGAAGAATCCGACTGCGAATGGATATGCGTATTCCTCCAGGCAAATGCCGAGGGAAGCCAGTGAACCCCTTGCTGCCGCAGCCATTGCCGAAGGATACGGCCACCTGGTGCGGATCGCCAGGGTCCTGAAGGCGTGGCGCGGTTACTTCACCTGCCGGCGCTTGGCAGGAGCTGGCGCAGTTCGCCCTGATGCGGTGCGCTAGGCCACGGCTTGCGCGGCCCGCCGCGCAGAGCAATCTCCGGTGAGCCATTGCCGCCCAGCACATTCGGGGATCTCGGCCTTCAGATGAACCTCTCCGCGCGCGCAGCGCCACCCGCGTACACCGTGTCGGCGTCGGCGGGTGCGCCTGCGGGTGCGCCGCCAGGTGTCTGGTTTCACGACATCGAGGACAGGTGTCTCAGGGCATCCAGGACACTTTGTTACGAGCTGACCTGGGCGTGGCCAGCGGCGTGTCTCACGACATCGAGGACAGCCGGGCCGGGAGCCTGCCGGGATGTCGAAAGCCCGGCTTGTCATTACCGCTGTCATTGTCGAGAAGCG
>JASHXW010000409.1 GCA_030043395.1 Streptosporangiaceae bacterium | reverse complement strand
CCGTGCCGTCGACGGCGCCCGTGCCGTCGACGGCTCCAGCGGACCGGCCCGCGAGGTCCTGGGTCATGTCTTCTCCGCAAGGATCTTGGAGATCAGTGCCTTCAGGCCCGAGTACGAGATGCCGCCGACCACCCGCGCCGCGATGTGCCCGGTGCGGTCGATCACCAAGGTGGTGGGGATGGCGGATGGCGGAACCGAACTGTGGAACGCCAGGACGATCTGCCCGCTGGAGTCGTTGAAGCTCGGGTAGCTGACGTTAAAAGTGCGCTCGAACGCCTGGGCGGCCGTCACGTAATCGTGCACGTCATCGCCCACGAACCGGACGCGATCGTGTCTGAAGTAGGTCGCCAGCGCCGAGAGGGCTGGTGCTTCCTTCCGGCAGGGCCCGCACCAGGACCCCCAGAAGTTCATCACTATGACGTCGCCTCGGTACGAGGCAAGGGTCAGCCGCTTGCCGCCCAGCGTCTGCCCGCTGACCCTCGGCGCGAGCGGGCGGGAGCCCGGGCTGAAGTACGTGCTGTTGTAGCTCGCCCCGACGAAGCTCTGGCCGCTGCTGATCGGCGTGTCCTGCCCGATCGCGCCGCTCGCGCACCCGGCAACCGCACCCGACAGCGCCAGCATCGAGGCGGCCAGGAACACAGCGCGGCGCGGATGACTTACGAAGCGGGCCACAACGCGATCTCCTACAGACGGTAGTACGCAACCCATTGTGCAGGATCCGACTGGTCGCGCCGGCCCCGGGTGGCAAAGAAGCCAAAGAAAGCTTCTCTAGGCTACGCCCCGGCCTTCCCCGAGCTAGCTGAACCCGAAGGCTCGTAGTAGGTCACCGCGGTCAGCCGGTCTCCGCAGTATGCCAAGCTCGTGACGCTGCCGAGCGCGCACTGCCTGCGCCGCGGGTCATGCCAGAGCCTTCTGCCCTCGACGCTGCGGCGTGCGACCCAGATCGGGAGCTGGTGGCTGACGCAGACAGCCTCGTGGCCGCGAGCCGCCTGC
Source organism: Streptosporangiaceae bacterium (assembly GCA_030043395.1). The sequence goes on along the minus strand of JASHXW010000409.1, from coordinate 8,471 downwards.
ATGGCGTCGGACGCCGCGGCCAGAACCCGCGCGGCGACCTCCGCATATGGCTCGCCCCACGACGGCCTGAACGGGTTTCTCAGGTACATCCAGTGCTTGGGAGAACGCAGCGCCCCATCGCCAACGCCCACCGTCAGGCCTTCGAAGTGATTCCAGGGCTCGATGAGGCGCTCGTCCACCTGGATGGGTAGTCCAAGCTGGGCGGAGATTGGCTCGGCGGTCTGAATGGCTCGCTCGAGCGGAGACGATCTCAGCACGGTGACGTCGCGGCCAGCCAGGAAGTCCGCGGCAGCCTTGGCCATCATCTGACCATCCTCCGACAGGACGAAGCCAGGCAGGCGGCCGTACAGAACCCCGCGTGGATTGGCGACTTCGCCGTGCCGCACCAGATGGACGACTGTTCGCGGCTCGCCGGCGTCCTGCGCGCTCGCTGAATCTGACTCGGCATTCATGGCCGCATCAGCCTACCCGGCGGCCTCGGTGCCTCGACGGCGATCGAACCGGATAAAGTTGCCCAAAACCTGATCCCGACGAGGTGGACACCCAGAGTGAGCCCGACGGCCATTGCCTTGATCCTCGTGGCGGCCGTCGCGCACGCGAGCTGGAACCTGTTCAGCAAGCAGGCCGCTACCGCGGCGGAGTTCTTCATCTGGCCACTCGCCGCCTGCGCGACGGTCATCTACGTGCCGGTCGTCGTCGCCGCCGTCCTGATCACCAGCCCGCACCTGGCCGCGGCCAACTGGGTGTTCCTGGTCGGAACGGGAGTCCTGCAGTCCGGCTACTTCGTGTTCCTGCAACTCGGCTACCGGTCAGGCGACCTGTCGGTCGCCTATCCGATCGGGCGGGGAACCGGCGCGCTGCTCGCCGCCATCGCGGGCATCACGATCCTCGGCGAGCGGCTGTCCTTGCTGTCGGTGGCCGGGATCGTGGCGATCGTCGCCGGGGTGATCGTCATCGGCATCCCTGCGCGTTCCGCCAGTCCGCGACCAGCCAGGCTGCGCGTGGTCGTCTTCGCCCTGATCACCGGCGTGTTCATCGCCAGCTACACGCTCTGGGACAAGTACGCGGTCTCTGACTTGCATACGCTGCCGATCCTGCAGGGGTATGCGGCGTTCCCCGTCATGACAGTCGTGTTCGCGCCATTCGTGCTTCGCGACACCGGACGGCTCGCTGAGGTCTGGCGGACGTACCGCCCGCAGGTACTCGGCGCTGCGGTGCTGGCGCCGCTGGCCTACATCCTGGTCCTCTTCGCGCTCAGCTTCACGGCGGTCGCCGCCGTCGCCCCGGCCAGGGAGATCAGCGTCCTGTTCGGCGTTCTCCTCGGCCGCCGGCTGCTCGGCGAAGGCAACCTCGCCAGGCGGCTCGCCGCGGCGGCCGCGATCGTCGCGGGCATCATCGCCATCGCCGTGGGCTGAGCACGCCGCGCGCAGCCGGGGCGGCCGGTGCCGCGCAGGCGACACCGGCCGCCCTCCTCGAACGTCAGCTGATCTCGAGGAAGCGCTGCCGGTCCCCGACGATGGTCCTGATCCTGCGGACCCTGTCCTGGAATGCCGGGATGTCCAGCGCGTCGAGCGACATCACGGAGGACAGGTCGCTCGCCAGCGCGTCGGACTCCCCGACCAGGGTCCAGTCGAACTGCAGCAGGTCGTTGATGCCCGCCCGCCTGAACTGGTTCCAGACCTTGTCCTCGTTCAGCACTGGCAGGCCGTTGACTACCGCTGAGGCGTCGTCGATCTCGCGTACCAGGCGCTCGGCCTTGCGCATGGGCTCCATCACCTCAGCGGGCGGAAACGGCTGCTCCCTGGTAGACGGCGGCACGCGGTCGGTGCGCCACTCGCTGATCAGCTTGCGGACCGCGGCCGAGCCGTCGCTGAGGCCGTGGCAGACGCGCTGGCGCACGAGCTGGTCGTCGGCCCGGAGACGGCCCTTCTCCGTGTAGACCTCCGAGCCCAGAGCGCTTTCCAGCAACCGGGCGAAGCCGCTCGGCTGTGTCATCGGGATCAGCCTGCCGCGTGGCTTGCGCCGTCAGCGAGGTTCGGCAGGCCGGGAATCGAGCCGACTCCGGTCAGGCCGACGTTGAACGACTCGCCGACCGCCATGTTCGGCGCCGATACCAGGCCACGCTCGGCCATCTTCATCGCCACGTAGTAGCGGACCGCCTCGATCTCGGAAAGCCCGAACGCGCGCAGCGAGATGAGCTCGCGCATCCGCTCGTCGCGCGGCCGCATCAGGACCTTCACGTCGTTCAGCGTGACTCCGTAGACCGCCAGGAACTCCTGCAGGTGCCCGCGGACAAGCTCGGTGATCTCGTGAATCTTCTCGTTGACCTGCTCGAGCGGCGTGAGCTGGACGATCTGGTTGATGGCCTGCTCGACGACGGGCCCGGCATAGGTGTTGAGCTGCTCTGTCGTGAAGAAGTGCCCCTGGTAGGGCATGTGGGTGACCAGCCTGACCGCGTCCTGCGGATTGTCGATGTGCACGTAGTAGTCCACGTCGTAGACCAGCTCGGCGAGCTCGCGGGAAAGGGCAAGGCCCTGCGCCTTCGCCACGCTCTTGGCGCTGGTGACGAAAAGGGCCTCGAACTGCCACGGGGACTGGCCGCTGTAAAAGGCCTGCTGGATGCTGCCCATGAGGGGCCGGTCAGTCGTCTGCACCGGGTACTGCCCGCCGCCGTAGACATTGAGGATCGCACCCCGCGACTTGAGCACGCAGAAGTGGTTGTTCTCAACGGTCAGCAGGCTGCCGGTCAGGATGTCGTTGTGCGGGTAGTGGTACATGAGGATGCCCGGACCCATCACCTCAGTACCATCGTCATGCAGGGTGCTGACGACGCTGCGAACGGCCATGTGCGCTCCTAAGACGTATCGCCCGGCCCTTGTCGCCTGGCGCTCTCCGGAACACATAATGGCAGATCGCGGCGGGAATTCCAGCTTCGTTATCCAATGCGAATTAATCGAGCGCGGCAGCGGCGGCCCTGCTCGCGGCGGGTAGCGCGCCGGCGATCTGCTCGATGGCCGCCTCGTCGTGCGCGGCGGACACGAACCACGCCTCGTAGGGCGACGGCGGCAGGTAGACGCCACCGTCCAGCATGGCGTGGAAGAACGCCGCGTAGGCGGGGCTGGATTGCGCACGCGCCTGGTCGAAGTCCCGGACGGGCGCCTCGATCCCCAGGAAGAACGAGAACAGGTTGCCGGCCTCCTGCAGCGCGAACGGCACGCCCGCGGCGGTCAGCGAGCCCGCCGTGAGGCTGGCGATCCTGGCCGCCGCCTGGTCCACTCGCTGGTAGGTCTGGGGCGTGCACTCGCGAAGCGTCGCCAGCCCGGCGGCGGTGGCGAGCGGATTGCCGGCCAGTGTTCCAGCCTGGTAGACCGGGCCGACCGGGGCAAGCAGGTCCATGATCTCGGCGCGGCCGCCGAATGCCGCGGCGGGCAGCCCGCCGCCCATCACCTTGCCGAACGTCATCAGGTCGCCGGCGACGCCTTCCCGGCCGTACCACCCGGACCTGGTGACGCGAAAGCCGGTCAGCACCTCGTCCATGATCAGCAGCGCGCCATGCTCGGCGCACAGCGCCGCGAGCAGCTCGTTGAAGCCGACCGAGGGGGGCACCACGCCCATGTTGGCCGGGCACGCCTCGGTGATGACGCAGGCGATCTGCGCGCCGTGCTCGGCGAACGCCTGCCGGATCGCGGCCTGGTCGTTGTAGGGCAGCACCATGGTGTCGGCGGTGACCGCGCCGGTCACGCCGGGGGTGTCGGGCAGGCCGAAGGTCGCCACGCCCGATCCGGCCGCGGCAAGCAGCGCGTCGACGTGGCCGTGGTAGCAGCCGGCGAACTTCACCACCAGGCGCCTGCCGGTAAAGGCGCGGGCTAGCCGCAGGGCTGACATGGTCGCCTCGGTTCCCGAACTGACCAGCCGGACCTTCTGCACCGGGGTGCGGGCGATCAGTTCCTCGGCGAGCTCGACCTCGCGCGCGGTGGCGGTGCCGAAGGAGGTGCCCTGGGTGATCGCCTGGCTCAGTGCGCGCAGCACCGCCGGATGCGCGTGGCCGAGGATCATCGGCCCCCAGGAGCAGACCAGGTCGACGTAGCGGGTGCCGTCGGTGTCGGTCAGGTACGGCCCGCTGCCGGACGCCATGAACACCGGCGTGCCACCGACCGCCCCGAACGCGCGCACCGGGGAGTTGACACCCCCGGGGAGCACAGCGCAGGCGCGCTCGTACAGCTCCTGCGACGTCTGGGTCTGCGCGGTCTTCGTCATCTGGCTGATCTCCTAGCGCAGCCGCACTGCTGTCCTAACGCAGGCGCGCTGCCATCTCGGTGGCCCAGTAGGTCAGGATGATCCCCGCCCCGGCTCGCTTGATGGCCGTCAGCGTCTCGGCGATCACCCGGTCCCGGTCCAGCCAGCCGCTGGCGGCCGCCGCCTCGACCATCGAGTACTCACCGCTCACCTGGTAGGCCGCGACTGGAACCTGCACCGAGCCCGCCACCAGGGCGATGATGTCCAGGTAGGCCAGGGCAGGCTTGACCATGACGATGTCGGCGCCCTCGGCGACGTCGAGCAGGACCTCCCGCAACGCCTCGCCGGGGCTGCCGTGATCCTGCTGGTAGGACGCCCGGTCGCCGAACTGCGGTGCGCACTCGGCGGCGTCGCGGAACGGCCCGTAGAACGCCGAGGCGTACTTCGCCGCGTACGCGCAGATCGCCACGTCGGCGAACCCGCCCGCGTCCAGCGCGCCGCGGATCGCCGCAACCTGGCCGTCCATCATGCCGCTCGGAGCCACCACGTGGGCTCCCGCTCGGGCCTGCGCCAGCGCGATCGACGCGTACCGCACCAGCGTGGCGTCGTTATCCACCTCGCCGGCCTCGGTCAGGATTCCGCAGTGCCCGTGATCGGTGTACTCGTCCAGGCACAGGTCAGCCATCAGCACGGTCTGGTCGCCCAGGTCCGACGCCAGGTCACGCAGGCTGGCCTGGACGATGCCGTCCGGGTCGTCCGCAGCCGAGCCACGGCCGTCCTTGCTGGCCGGCACGCCGAACAGGATCAGGCCGCCGACGCCCGCGTCGACCGCGTCCGCGGCCGCCTTGCGCAGGCTGTCCCGCGTGTGCTGGACGACGCCTGGCATCGAGGTGACTGGCTGCGGCTCGCTGATCCCCTCCTTGACGAACATGGGCTGGATCAGGTCGGCGGGCCGCACCTGCGTCTGGGCGACCAGGCGGCGCATCGCGGCGGTCCTGCGCAGCCTGCGCGGGCGGGCAGCGGGGAACTCAGCGACCATGACGACTCTCCTTCGCGGAAACCTTCGCCGGCACTATCGCAGTCGCCGCCGTGCCCCGCGCCGGCGCTCGCTCGGGCGCCGCACGTGCTCTCCCGCATCGATGGCGGCGTCCCGCAACGAGGCCCCGTAGTCGGCAAGCGCCTCGACCAGGGCGGTCACCGAGGGCTCCGGCGCGACCACGTCGACCCGCAGGCCGAACTCAGCCGCCGTCTTCGCGGTTTCCGGCCCGATGACCGCGATCACGGTGACCGAGTGCGGCTTGCCCGCGATGCCGATGAGGTTCCGCACCGTCGATGACGAGGTGAACAGCACGGCGTCGAACCCGCCGCCCTTGATCGCCTCCCTGATCGGGGCAGGCGGGGGCGCGGCGCGCACGGTCCGGTAGGCCGTGACGTCCTCAGCTTCCCAGCCAAGCTCGGTCAGGCGCGCGACGAGTCCCTCGGTGGCGATGTCCGCTCGCGGCAGCAGCACCCGGTTGATCGGGTCGAGCAGGTCGTCGTAGGCCGGCCAGCAGTTCGCCAGGCCCTCGGCTGACTGCTGATCCTCGGGCATCAGGTCGGGCGTGATGCCGAACGCGCGCAGCGACGCCGCGGTCTGCTCGCCGACAGCGGCCACCTTGACCCCGGCGAACGCCCGGGCGTCAAGGCCGTACTCCTCGAACTTCTCCCGAACGGCCCGGACGGCATTGGCCGAGGTGAACGCCACCCACTGGTACCGGCCGGTGACCAGGCCCCGCACAGCCCGCTCCATCTGCTGCGGCGTCCGCGGCGGCTCGACGGCAATGGTCGGCACTTGCTCGGGGACAGCTCCGGCCGCCCGCAGCTGGTCGCAGACCGATGCCGCCTGCTCCTTGGTCCTGGGCACCAGCACTCGCCAGCCGAACAGCGGCCTGGTCTCGAACCAGGAAAGCGCTCGCTGCGCCCGGACGACCTCGCCGACCACGGCGATGGCCTGGCCGTGCGCGGTCAGCATGCTGATTCCGGCGGCCTTGAGGTCGGCGGTCACCGTGCCGAGCGTGCTCGTCACCGTGTGCTGATCGGTGGTGGTGCCATTCCAGGTGATGGCCAATGGCGTGCTGTCTGGCCAGCCAGCCGCGATCAGCATCTTCGCGATGTCGGTGACGCCGGTCTCGGCGCCGAGTATGACCAGCGTGCCAGGCCCGGCCGACAGCCTGCAGACCTCAGCGGCGTGAATGATCCGCACGTCCCCGCTGACGTCCTGCGTCAGCGGAATGCCCGCGTAAGCGGGTACTGCCGTGGCCGCCGACAGCCCGGGCACGACCTCGAACGGCACCTTCGCCTTCGCGCACGCCGCTGCCTCTGCAGCCGCGTTGCAGAACAGGAACGGGTCGCCGCTGAACAGCCGGAGCACGAGCTGGCCGGACCTGGCCGCCTTGGTCATCAGCTTGGGGTCGCTGTCGAGGGTGGCCGAGTCGACCACCTCGGCCTCTTCCGCGAGCAGGTGCGCGACGCGCTCGCTGACCCAGGGCGCTGCCACCACGAGGTCCGCCTCGGCCAGCAGCCTGGCGGCCCTGAGCGTCAGCATGTCCTGGTCTCCTGGGCCGATGCCGACCAGGGCTACCATTCCCGTGCTCGAGGCCCTGGCGTGCCCGGACGTCTTCGCGCTCCCGTCTGCGGCCTTGGCTCCTGCTCTCCTGGTCGCGGGCGTGGGGTTCACTTCACATCGTCCCCGTGGTCAAGGTGTCCTTCGGACACGGTCATGTACCTGCCGGCGCCGCGGCTCAGCAGGTCGGCGGCAACCTGCCGGCCGAGCAGTTCGGCCTGGTCCGCCGGGCCTGCGGCATTCGCGCGCAGCGCCGTTCCCCCGTCAGCTGCGGCAATGACGGCGTCCAGCCGCAGCGTATCCGTTCCGGCAGCATACGCGCCGACCGGCGCGCTGCAGCCTGCCTGCATCGCGGCGAGCACGCTGCGCTCCGCGGTAGTCGCCGCCCGGCTCGCCTTGTCATCGACCGAGCTCAGCAGCTCGATCAGGTCCTTCCGGCTGGCCGTGCACTCGACCGCCAGGGCGCCCTGGCCCGGCGCCGGGAGCATCTCGTCAGGCTCGAACACCTGGCTGACGGCTTCGAGGCGGCCGATCCTGGCCAGGCCCGCGTAAGCGAGCACGACCGCGTCGAGCTCTCCGGAGTCGACCTTGGCCAGCCGGGTCCCCGCGCTGCCCCTGATCGGCACTGGCCGGATATCGGGCCTGAGCATCAGCAGCTGCGCCGCACGGCGCGGCGAGCCGGTCCCGATCGTCGCGCCGGCTGGCAGATCGGCCAGCTTGGCGCCGCTGCGCGAGGCGAGCGCGTCCCTCGGGTCATCACGCGCCGGCACGGCAGCCAGGGTCAAGCCCTCCTGCGGCAGCGCGGGCAGGTCCTTCAGCGAGTGCACCGCGAAGTCGATCTCGCCGTTCAGCAGCCCGGCCCGAAGCGTGCTGACGAAGACGCCGGTGCCGCCGATCTGGGCGAGCTGGGCGCGGCTGACATCACCGAGCGTGGCTACTCCGACGATGCTCACCTCGCGACCGGTCAGCGCCGTCAGCTGGCCAGCTACCTGAGCGGACTGAGCTATCGCCATCGGGCTGCGGCGCGAGCCGAGCCGCAGTGGTGTTCCGTTCACCGCCCCGCCTCCTGCGGCCAGTCAAGCAAGTCGTCGTCGGGCCGGGCGAGCGCGTGCGCCGCCTCCGGATCGAGCTCGAACAGCACCCGGAGCGCCGCGTCGTAGGAGTCGGCCCCCGGTGAGCCTGCCAGTTCCTTCACCCGGACCGTCGGCCCGTGCAGCAGCTTGTCCGCGATCCGGCCCATCGCCTGGGCGATCTCGCTGCGCGCGCGATCGTCCAGCCCCGTCAGCCGCCGCTCCAGCCTGGCCAGCTCTGATTCGACGACGGTCGCTGCCTTGGCCCTGAGCGCGACGATCGTCGGAGCGACCGCCTGCGCTCGGTCGGCCTTGACGTAAGCAGCGAGTTCCTGCGCGACGATCTGGCGCACCGCCGCGACGTCAGTATCGCTCACGATGGCGCTGGCGTCCTGCCCGCCGGGCTGGCCGGCGTGTCCGGCGGACCCCATCGCGCCGAGGTCGATCAGCGCAAGTCCTGGCAGGACCCCTACGGCAGGCTCGATGTCACGGGGCAGCGCGAGGTCGAGCAGCACGAGCGGGCCGCCACGCGCCGGGTCCCGCAGCGCGAGCGCCTGCGCGGC
>JASHXW010000408.1 GCA_030043395.1 Streptosporangiaceae bacterium | reverse complement strand
GCGCCGCCCCGGCCTGAAGGTCAAGACAGCTGGCTAGCAGGCGCGCGCGGCAAGGTGGTCAGTGCCTTGCTCAGCTCGGGTGCCTGCTCTAGCAGGTCGCGGATCAGGGGGTCAGTGTCGGCGAGGAGGGCCAGGTGCTGCGCGGCGTGCGCTGCGACGTGCTCGTGCCGGATCTGCGACGGCGCGGGCCGAGTCGGGTCAGTACTCCGCGCGATCTGCGGACTGACGACCGCAATGGCAGGCAACACCGGATCGGGATCAGGCGCGACAGCGTAGGTCAGGACAATCGTGCCGTCGTCCAGATGGCGCCAGCTGGTGGAGTGCATCATGACCGGCAGGCCAGCTCGGCCAGGTACCAGCCCGGCGATCCGCCGGGCGGTGACATCAGGAGTATCGGCCCGTCCCAGGTGCCCCGCCGCCCGCCGGTAGGACAGCCCGCCGTCCGAGTGGTAACGCAGCCAGAACACCTCGATTAGCACTCTGCGCCCGGACATGGCAGCCTTCCCGACGTGAACGGCGCTTGCTGCATCTGACTTGCAGGTGCATTATCTTCGCCGCACGTTCCGAGGCTAGCAAAGAAACCTCGTGGCCGCGTGGATGGCAGCGAGGCCGCGCCTCTGGTCAGGAGCCGGCGACGACGGCCCATCTGGGGTAGGTGCCGAGTAGGGCGTCGAGCGGGCCGCGGCCCTCCGTCATTGCCCACTCGACGTCGCGCAGCCGCTCGATCCTGGCGGGTCCCCAGGGACTCGCCTCGACGAGGGCCACCGCCTCGGCGGGGGTTATGCCGTCGCTGTAGGGCAGGGCGGCAATCATCTCCTCGCTGTAATGGCCATGGTGACCGGGCTCGGCGCCACGGAGCTGATCCGCTATCCGCCGCGCGTGCATGCGCAGCACGTCAGCCGGGGACGCGCCGCGGCTGCTCCAGGTGCCCTCGATGAGGACGAGCCGTCCGGTCGGCGCGGCGGCGCGCCATGCGGCGAGCGCGGCCGCCGGATCAGGCAAGGTCCAGATCAGGTGACGCTCCACCACGGCCGCGAACTCACCAGACGGCGGATGCAGCGCGTCCGACTCCACCGTCTCGATGTCCAGCTCCCGGACCTTGGCCTTAGCCAGAAGGCGGGCCAGCATGGCGGACGACAGATCCAGGGCGGTTACCCGGTAACCCTGGCCCGCCAGTAGCAGCGACAGGAAACCGGTGCCGGCACCGACATCCAGCACCGTGGCCGGCGGCGGGGGCAGCAGCCGACGCAGCGCGGCTGCCCAGGCCGCGTGCTCCTGCTGGCGCCGGGGATAATGCGACGGCGAGTCATCGTAGGTGGCCGCGTCCGCATTCCAGAAGCTCCGGATACCGGCTGTGACGTCGACTGCGGAGCCTTGAGCGGCCCCGCTTGTCCCGGGAGGTTCCATATCAGGTCACGCTAACCTGGGCTAGCGCTTACCTGCAAGCAGCTCGCAATAGCAAGAATCTCACCAGGACGACGCCCCGGCGGCGGCAACTCAAGTCCCGTACCGGCGGCCCGTCACTGGCAGTCGGCGCAGCGCCCGGTTACGGCGAACTGGTGCGGATCCGCGGCGAACCCATACGTGAGTGCCAGCGATGCGGCGAGGTCGCCGAACATCTCGCCAGGTACCTCGGTCACGCCACCGCAGCTATCGCATACCAGGTGGCCATGCCCGCCCGGGGCGAGGTGGTAAGTGGCTGGCCCGCCACCGAAGTAGACGCGGTCGACGACGCCGAGGCGGACGAACTCCTCGAGGTTTCGGTAGATCGTACTGATATTGATGTCCGGCGAGAGGGCCTGGACCTCCCTGGTCAGGTCCTCGACGCTGTGGTGCTTGCGATCACGGAACAGCACTCCTAGCAGCAGTCGCCGCGCTGGCGTGGCCCTGCCGCCGCGCTCGCGCAATCCCGCCAGCACCTCGTCTATGGTCCCGAAGGCCCCGGTCGGCAGGACAGCGGCCTCGTGTCGCGTGGTCACGGGCCCAGCATATCGGGCTGGGCGCCCCCACGGTCGCCGCGACGATGCTCCTGACGGGCCAGGCCCCGCCGCCCGGAAGTCACTGCGAGCACCTTGTTGTTGCAAACATATTGCAGAACAATACGGGCTGTGCTTTCCTGCATGCAAGGGTGACGGCAGGCTGGAGGCAGTGATGGCTGGCTGGCGGTGGCAGGCGTGGCCGCGGTTCGGGCATGATGACCACGGGGCCTGACCACGTAGCCGCCAAGCAACGGCATCCAGGCCGGATCACGCCGCTGGTTGTGACTGCCGGAGCGCCAAGGGTCAAGATCTTCAGCGCCCGCCTAGCCGGGTTGGCTCTGGCTGAGCCGCGGGCGCTAGCCCGCACTGTGCTACTTGGCCTGCTTATTGCTGTGACGTACTTCGCGCAGGCCGTTATCATCGCGACCGTCCTCGATCACGTGCTCGATGGCGGCGCGCTTGGCTCGGTTATCCCGCTGATCGCGGCGGCGGTAGTCATCGTGCTCGGCCGGCTACTGCTCATAACGATCAGGGAAGGCACGAACGCAGCCGCTGCGGTACGCATTGTCGCCTCGCTGCGCCGTCGTCTGTACCTCAAGCTGCTGGCACTGGGACCAGGCTGGCTCAGCACGACCAGGACCGGCGAAGTACAGGCGACCCTGATGGACGGCGTCGAGAACCTCGACGCTTATTTCCGGCTCTTCCTCTCCCAGGCCCTGGTGAGCATCATCACAGCTGGGGCCGTGATCGGCTACGTGGTCAGCATTGACCCGATCGTTGGCGTGATCGTCCTGGCCAGCGTCCTCATCGTGGTCTTCGCTCCGGCGACTCTGTACCGGATCATGGGCAGGCGGCTGGGGTTCTGGCGCGAGTCCTACCGGCCTCTGGCGGCGGAGTACCTGGACAACATGCAAGGCATGAACACGCTCAAGGCATTCGGCGCCAGCAAGCGGCGCGGCCTGGCGCTTGCCGCCAAGGCGGATGAGGTGTGCGCGGGCGCGATCGCGCTGAACGACATCAGCAGCTTCCAGTACGGCATCATGGCTCTGGCGACAGCCGCTGGCTCGGCCTTGTCGCTCGGCGTCGCGGCATTCCAGGTCCATGACCGCGCCCTGGCCGTGGCGTCGCTGCTGCTCATCTTGCTGCTGGTCCGCGAGTGTTTCCGGCCCGTTGCTGAACTGCAGAATGCGCTGCACTTCTCTCTGATGGGCATGTATGCCGGGCAGAGCGCCTTCGACATCCTGGATACCGAGGAAGTGGTCGGCGAGCCGGCCACGCCTGCCACGCTGAAAGCCCTGGCAGCCGTCCCGTCGCGGACCGAGCCGCGGATCTCCTTCGAGAATGTCAGCTTCAGCTACGGCCAGGACGAGCGGCTGGCGCTTGACCGGCTGACGTTCCGGATCGACGTCGGACAGACGGTAGCGCTGGTTGGCAAGTCAGGTGCGGGCAAGAGCACGGTCGTGAACCTGCTGCTGAGATTCTTCGATCC
>JASHXW010000407.1 GCA_030043395.1 Streptosporangiaceae bacterium | reverse complement strand
ACGATCTGCGTCAGGTCGCCGAATTCGGCGACGAGGATCACCACGAAGCTCGTCAGCGCAACTCGCAGGAAGGTCGGCGGCGTGTCAGCCGCCGCCTGCTCGACCACCTCGTCCTCGCGGCGGCCGCGGAACAACAGCACCGCCCCGAGGGCGAACAGCCCGGCCACGATTCCTGACACCACGCGGTGCGGAAGGAGCGCAAGCAGGCCGCCAGCGACCAGGGCGAGCGCGACATGCACGGTGAACGCCGCCGCGACGCCAGCGAAGACGTAGACCGGGCGGTAGCGGCTGCCGAGTATCAGGCTGGCCAGGCTGGTCTTGTCCGGCAGCTCGGCCGCGAATATCACCGCGAAGGTGGTCAGAGCCGCGGTGAAGTCCACGTCCGTGATCTTCCCTCATATCCCGTTCGTGCTCGGCCATAACCCGTTCGTGCTCGGCGCCAGGAACTCGCTTACCCACTACGATGCGCTGGGCGGAGCAAGCCCTACGCGCTCATGTCTACTCGGAGGCAGCACTTGGATGAGCCACTCGGCCTGCCGTCACTGCAGCAGATCCAGCAAGCCGCCCAGCGAGTCTCGCAGTGGGCAGTGCGCACTCCCCTGGTTCGCCTGAACGCCGACGACGCCCCGGCGGAGGTCTACCTGAAGCTGGAGAACCTCCAGCCGATCGGCGCGTTCAAGATCCGCGGGGCCGGCAACGCGATGGATCAGATCGACCCGTCTCGGCTTGCCCACGGCGTCTACACGGCCAGCGCGGGCAACATGGCCCAGGGTGTCGCATGGCACGCGCGCAGGCTGGGGGTCGCCTCGACGGCAGTAGTCCCTGACACCGCGCCGCAGGCCAAGCTGTCCGCCATCACCAGGCTGGGGGGTGAGTACCTGAAGGTGCCCTTCGACGAGTGGTGGCAGGTCATGGTCGACCGCTCGTACCCTGCCTTTGCCGACCGGCTGTTCGTCCACCCGTTCGCCGACCAGGCCGTGATGGCCGGGAACGGCACCATCGGGCTGGAGATCGTGGAGGACCTGCCCGACGTCGACGCGATCGTAGTGCCGTTCGGCGGCGGCGGACTCGCCGCGGGCATCGCCGCGGCAGTCAAGGCGGTGCGCCCTGCGGGCCAGGTCAAGGTATTCGCGTCGGAAGCTGACACGGCAGCGCCGTTCGCGGCGTCGCTGGAGGCCGGCGGCCCGGTGAACGTCGACTTCAAGCCGAGCTTCGTGGACGGCATCGGCAGCAAGATCGTCAACGCCGACATCTGGCCGCTAGCAAGCCAGATCCTGGACGGCTCGCTGCAGGTCTCGCTGGCCGATACCGCGGCTGCGATCCGGCTGATGCTCGAGCGGAACCACGTTCTGGCTGAAGGGGCAGCGGCCACGGCAGTCGCAGCCGCGACGGCCGGTCTTGCCGGGACCGGGCGAGTCGTGGCGGTCGTCTCCGGCGGCAACATCGACCTGCACAAGGTGGCCACAATCCTGACCGGCTCGCTCCCGTGAAGCTGCCACAGTCGGGCAGTGAATTTGTTCCGCTTAACAAATTCTTTTCAAGCTCATGTCGAATCCTGGCGCCGGCGTTCGACGCACGGGCAGAGAAGGAGCGGCGGGCGCTAACCGCCGCGCAATGGGGCCGGCCAGGTCGGCCCGCGACCTGAAGGAGCACGAGCAATGCGATTCTTCGGATACACCATGGGCGACCCGTCGGCCCCGATGGCGCCGCCTGATCCCGAGATATACGCCCCGATGACCGCCTTCATGGAGGAGGCGACCAAGGCAGGCGTCCTGCTGGCGACCGGCGGCTTCGGCCCGCTCGAGGAAGCCGTGAAAGTGAAGTACTCGGACGGTGAATTCACCATCGTGGACGGCCCGTTCGCCGAGGCCAAGGAACTCGTCGGCGGCTGGGCGCTGATGGAATGCCGCGACAAGGATGAGGCGATCGAGTGGACCAAGCGGTTTCTGTCGATCGCGGGGCCCGGCGAGTCGATGGTCCGCCAGGTCTACTCGCCGGAGTAACCCACCCGCCTTGCCCGGGCGACCCCGCCGGTGGTGTGATCGGTCCTCGTGGCGGAATCGCAACCGCACCGGGCGAACGAAGCGCACGATGCTAGCCAGGACAGCCGGGCGGACCAGGCTCATGCCGCCATCGAGACGGTCATCAGGCTCGAGTCCGCCCGGCTGATCGCCGGCCTGGCCCGCTATGCGGGCGGGGACATCGGCCTGGCCGAGGAGCTGGCGCAGGACGCTGTCGTCGCGGCCCTGGAGCAGTGGCCAGCCGACGGCGTTCCGGGCAACCCCGGCGCCTGGCTGATGACCGTCGCCAAGCGGCGAGCCGTCGACCAGTTCCGCCGCAACCGGGAGCTTGAGCGCAAGTACGCCGACATCGGCCGGGACCTGGAGGCCGCGGGCCAGGAGGACGGCACGGCTGAGTTCGACCGGGCAGTGGGCGACGACATCGACGACGACTTGCTCCGGCTGATCTTCACTGCCTGCCACCCGGTCCTGCCGGTGCAGGCCAGGGTCGCGCTGACACTGCGACTACTCGGCGGCCTGACCACCGCCGAGATCGCCCGCGCATACGTCGTGCCGGAGCCCACAGTCGCCCAGCGCATCGTCCGGGCCAAGAAAACCCTGAACAGCGCGCAGATCCCGTTCGAGGCCCCGGACGGGCAGGAGCGTCCGGCGCGGCTGGCCTCGGTGCTCGAGGTCATCTACCTCATCTACAACGAGGGGTACTCCGCGACGTCCGGCGAGGACTGGATGCGCCCCGACCTCTGCTACGAAGCCCTGCGCCTGGGCCGGGTACTGGCCCAGCTCGCGCCGGGCGAGCCTGAGGTGCACGGGCTGGTCGCGCTGATGGAGATCCAGTCGTCACGGATCGCGGCGCGGACCGGACCATCGGGCGAGCCGGTGTTGCTGCTCGACCAGGACAGGGCGCGCTGGGACCAGCTGCTGATCAGGCGCGGCCTGGCGGCGCTGGCCACGGCTGAGGAACTCGGCGGAGCACGCGGCCCGTACGTGCTGCAGGCCGCGATCGCCGCGTGCCATGCGCGGGCGTTCCGGCCCGCGGAGACCGACTGGGCGCGGATCACCGAGCTGTACGCGATTCTCGCCGAGGTCATGCCGTCGCCGATCGTGGAACTGAACCGGGCGGTGGCCGTGTCGATGGCTTTCGGCCCGCAGGCCGGGCTTGACCTCGTGGATCAGATCGCGGCCGAGCCCGCGATGCGCGCGTATCACCTGCTGCCCAGCGTTCGCGGTGACCTGCTGATGAAGCTTGGCCGGACGGCCGAGGCCAGGGCGGAGTTCGAGCGCGCGAGCGCGCTGACCGCCAACGAGCGCGAACGTCAGCTCTCCGCTCAGCGCGCCCGCGAAGCCGAGCCTCGTTAGCACGCCAAGCTCGAAACTATGTTCTACTGAGTGGATGAGTGAAGTTACCCGTCCAGACTGGTGGCCGTACCCCGGGCAGTGCCCGGCCGGCCACCCGTGGGGGCCAGGCCGGGTGA